>CALHBQ010000113.1 GCA_937930815.1 uncultured Saprospiraceae bacterium
CATGAAAAATATGATATTGAAAAAGTGCAACCAGTAGATATGTTCCCGCATACACACCACATTGAGTCTGTCGCTTTATTAACCAAGAGATAATGGAAAAGAAATTAACCGATAAAAAATTTAAAATTTTAGAAAGAGAACTGAAGACTTATATGGCAGTTCTTGAAAACGCTTCTGATACAATTCTGGATCAAGAAGTATCGGATTTTCCTATCATGGTGATTCACCAAGGGGAAGTAGAGGTCGGTATTCCATTAGTTGATAGGACCAAGGTGGTTGGCAACTGGTCAGTCAATGCCTCCACACTCGAAGAGTTTACAGTTAAGAACTTAATCGCCCCAGACAAAATTGAACCTTTCAAATCTCTATACGAATCACATGAAAATCATATTTGTCTTTTTTTGTTATCAGAATTTGGTGCAAATTTTGTTTTCTTAAAGAGAAGTTGATTCCCCTACCCATAGAGAAAGATAAGATTACTTTCCTCCATATTTAAAAAGAACCTTAAGGATTCTTATCTCGCTATCAATTAATTGATAATCAGCGATTTATACCTTAACTTTACTTTTTATATTTAACACCTTTCTAAACATCATTATGAGCGATTTCGCACAAGGACAAAAAGTGTTACTCATCGAGGATAATCCTGGTGATGCACGTCTGATCGAAATTTTGCTCGATGAGTCAGATTTTACAAATTTTTATGTTGATAGAAAGGAGACTTTAAAAGAGGGTTTAGAGGCACTTGACAACTACAGTGGATACGAAGCTGTATTGCTCGATTTGAGTCTTCCTGATAGCAATGGTTTTCCCACGCTGGAAAAACTGCTCGATAAACATCCAAATGCCAATGTCATTGTTTTGACTGGTTTTGCTGATAAAAGTATGGGTTTAAAAGCTGTTCAGGCTGGTGCTCAAGACTTTTTGGTTAAGGATAGATTTGATGCAGATCACTTGAGTAAGTCACTTCGATTTTCAATGGAGCGAAAAACCATTTTGAAACGATTAGAAGACACTCAAAAGCTTGCAAGAATTGGAAATTGGGAGTACGACGAAGAGAATCAGTTATTCAAAGCATCCAAAGAAATTTATAGAATATTCGACCTTTTATCAAAGGACAAAATAAATCCTGTTGCGTTAAAAAATGAGAACCATCCTTTTCATTTATTAGAAAAAATCCATCAGAGAACAGCAATCAATGGTTCGGTAAATGAAGATTTAAAATTCGAAACCGAATCAAGCAAACAACGCCATGTTTCTGTACAATGTCGCGCTATCAAAAATGGCGAAAAACTGATTTTTCAGGGAGTCATACAAGACATCAGTGATCGTAAGATAGCAGAGGAAGAAATGACTCGAAGCAAGAAACAGTATCAAGACATTTTTACTACTTCAAAAGATGCGATATTCATTGCCTCAATTGAAGGTAAACTACTCGATTGCAACCAAGCTACATTAGACCTTTTAGGCGTAAGTCAAAAAGAAGATCTGATGGCTGTCAAAGATATTCACGAATACTTTGCAATACCAGAGAAAAGAAATGAATTTCTACTTAAAGTAAAATTTGCAACGGTCGTTGACTTTGAAATTGATATAAAAAGAGACAATGGAGAGATACGTACCTGTTTGGTTTCTGCCAATATGCAGCAGGACGATCAATCAACAAGATACAATGCTATCATAAGAGATATTACGGAACAAAAACGTACAGAAGAACTTGTAAAAGCAAGAGATCTTGCACAAGAAGCTGCTAAGCTAAAAGAGGAATTCATGGCCAACATTAGCCATGAGATGCGTACGCCGATGAATGCGATTTTTGGAATGAGTAATCTCTTGGGTCAAACCACGATGAACAACGAGCAGAGAGATTATGTAAAATCAATTCATCAATCCTCTGAGGTCCTTTTGGGAATCGTTAATGATATTCTTGAAATAGCGACTATTCAAAATGGAAAATTGGTTTTCGACAACGAAGATTTTAATTTGAAAGAATTGCTTTTCAATGTCATCAATGTGATGCAATATAAAGCAAATGAAAAAGATATTTTTCTTGAATTAAATTTACCAGAGAACATTCCATCTATTCTGAAAGGAGATAAACTTCGTGTCAATCAAGTCTTTTTCAACTTGGTTGGAAATGCAGTAAAATTTACTGATTCTGGTCATGTAAAAATTATTGTAGAAAAATTAGGTGCTTTTGAAGGTGGCGTTCACCTCAAATTTATCGTAGAAGATACGGGCATTGGTATTCCTAAAGATAAATTAGATTCGGTTTTTGAGAGTTTCTCAAGAGTACGATCAAAGGATAGAATTTTTGAAGGAACGGGTCTTGGCTTAGCAATTGCTAAGAACCTGATAGAATTGCAAGGAGGTAAAATTGGTGCTACCAGCGAAGTTGGTATTGGCTCCAAGTTCTTTTTTGATATGATATTCGAAATCGCTGAAAATCAATCGGAAATCAACCTACACGTAAACGAAATGGAGGTTCCTGATGATTTAGCTTTTAACCTATTGTTGGTAGAGGATCATAAAATGAATCAACTCGTTGCTAGCAAAACGCTTAAAAAGAAGTGGAAAAATATCGAAATCACAATTGCCGACAATGGAAAAATTGCGATTGACACACTCAAAGAAAAACAGTTCGATATTATTTTGATGGATTTGCAAATGCCAATCATGGATGGGTACCAAACGACCCAATATATCCGTAATCAAATGCCAAAAGAAGTAGCGGCATTACCGATTTTAGCAATGACGGCGCATGCTCATATTTCAAAAGATGAAAAGTATAAAGAATATGGAATGAATGATTTCGTTTTAAAACCATTCAAACCTGAACAATTATTTTCAAAAATATTCACCTACCTGCAAAAGCACGAAGTGAAAATTTAACCTACTATACTAATTAAAAATATTTTAGAAATGAACCAGATTAGTTTCCAATACATCAACCTGGACTATCTCGAAATGATGACTGACGGAGATAGTGAAATGAAAAAAGAAATTTTGGGTATCGTAATCGAAGAAATCGAGAACGAAATCCCAAAGATGTTGAATTTCTTCAAAGCAGGTGATATAGAAAACACCAATCATATAAGCCACAAATTCAAATCAACCTTAGCTTTTGTTGGTAATAATTTGATGACAGATGCTAATAAAGAAGCTGAATTAATCACCAAAATGAATGGCGATTATACCAAACTGCCAGAACTATTTGCTATGGTAGAAAAGATGCAGCCAAAAGTTTTGGCAGAGTTACAGATATACTACGAGACGCTTTAGAAAATTTTATATACATTTGCCTTGCCTAAGAACCTGATTTGCCGTAAGGAGCATCACACTCAAGCATAAAACAATGAACATTCTTATCTGCGAGGTAGAAGATATTTTAATGACTGCTATCCATTTTCGTCTTCAAAAAAACGGATTCAATATGATTTCGGTTAAGGACGGAGAAGAAGCAATAGCCGAGCTGGACAAAGGTCACCCTGAGTTAGCCATCATCGGCACCAATACTACCAAAGTTTCGGCGACGGAAATAATTAACTACGTAAGGAAAGTCATGAAAAGTGATTTACCTATCATTGTAGTTGCAGATCTTGAAGAAGCAGATGCTGTACTTGAACTTACCAAGGCTGGTGCAAATGATTTTACGTTGCGCCCTTTCAAGCCCAAAGAGCTTATTATGAGAATAAAAAAGCTCTTACAACAAGTAGAGACCACTTAGGAAAACAAATAAATTAGAACTGGCCAATTTAACCTCAAGTAATACCAATTACTATGAGGCTTTGTTATTTATAAAAAGGGGATAACACCCAATATAAATTTACAAAACGGATCTATTACGAAATTACCTATCAAAATGTTCCATATTTAAAATATTTATTTATATTCGCATTACAACTACGAGAAGGCTCACCTGATTTAAGACAAAACATACCTCAACTGTAAACAACATATGTACAACTGCACCATTTTTGATGCCTTCACTGGCATATCCCCATTTGAAAAATTGGGGGTTATTAAATTTTTGGAATCAACTTCAGACCACTCGAAAGAAGTCATACAGCAATCTGTAGATTATGCTGTTAAAGATTGCCCATCTTTTGGCGGATATATTTTTTCTGTAAATTTTGAAAAAGAACCAATTGCAGTTGCAGTGATCAATAAATCAGGCATTCCAGGTTTCCAATCAAAGAATATTTTAGTTCAATTCAATATAGAAGAAAGTTGGCAGACGATAGAGTTTACAAAATATTTCTTCGGAAAATTGATTGCGCTTACCAATAAAGACCTATCACTACAACTCAACGCCGACAATCCTAATATTCCACTTTTGCAAGAGATTGGATTTGTGCCAAAGGCATTAGAGTTTAGATATTCAGCAGCTGCGGCAGGCAAAGCTATTGAGGCCATTCCTTCTACTCCGATTCCAGCATCAAGTTCAAAGAAAAAAGGGAAGAAGAAGAAATCAAAATTACGAGTTGCGGTTTGAGGCGCTCCTAGTTTTCATAGAAATAAGAAAGGCGAATTTGATTTTACTCAAATTCGCCTTTCTTGCTTTAGTGGTACTCAAAACCAAATCTTAATTTTTAGTTCCTTTATCGTTTTTCTTAGAAGCCATATTTGGCTCTTCAGTTGTACTCTCCACTTTTTTCAAAGTCAAGATTTCTCTTTCCATTTCCATAGTGAAAGCTACTCTGTATGTTCCCATTGGATAAGCATCCATTGGTAAAGCGATATCATTGATACCTTTTTTAGTTCTAAACATTTCTGAGTAAAGAATTGAACCACCTTCATCCAAAAGCTCTATATTCATATCAGAATCTATACTACTTGTGTAAGAAACTTCCATCACTTCTTTAATTTCAGAAGTGATATTAATCATAGCAAAATTATTAGTCATTGCTTTTGAAACTACAATTGTGTGACTGTAGCTAATTGTTGCATCAGCATCAACTTGTCTCAATCTGTAAAAAGCTTTTTTGTCTGTAGCTCCCAAATCAAGGTAACTATAAACATTCTCTTTTGAAGAGTTCCCAGCTGCATCGATGCTTCCTACTTCAGTATAATCAATACCATCAATAGATTTTTCAACTACGAAAGATTTGCTGTTTTGCTCTTGCAAAGTGCTCCACTCCAACAAATTACCCATTTCGAACTCTTCTCCTTTTAAAGAGTTAAGGTAAGTTACTTTAGCTTCAAGGTGTGAACCTAAAAAGATTAGTAAAGAAAGGGTCAAAAATGTTTTGAAATATTTTTTCATAATTGTTAGCTTGTTCAATCAATTAATACACTACAAAAGTCGTGTAAAAGAGCACCATAACTGTGTGATTAATTTTTAATTTGTGACATTTAATACAATCATAAAAAAATTAAAATACTTTAAAATGAATGATTTATCTGCTAAAAGTGTATGATTTTATTTTATTATCATGTAGTAAATACCAATTTGTTGAAGATCAACGGATTAGCTTCCATCTTACTTAAAGAACTGTTAACTATTTTATTGATTTAGGGTCTTTAACAATGAGGATGTCTCACTAATCGTAAAGCTTTTATATTTATTACTACTGAGCTTTTGAGATCAACTTTTTTTTTGAAAAAAAAATAAATAAAAAATGAGAGTACTAACAGCTTTTTTCGCAGCCCTCTTTTTACTTAGTTCTTGTAGCCCAAGACTTAGTGATTATACCAACCGACTTCAAAAGTCCAACAATTGGTCTGAAGATGAATTACGTCAAATACAATTTTACCTTTCCTCTGACATCGTTTTGAAGAGACAGATAAAAGAAGGAAGTTCCGAAATTGTAAATGGAAAAATCAAAATGGAGAACGGAAGACAGATTGAAGAAATCTTAATTCCACGCAAAACGCCTGGCGTATTTCTATTTTCACCCAAAACCGAAAGATGTGCCGTTGCCTTTGAAGGTAATTCAGAGAATCGCTTCTTGATGTTTGGACCGAATCCCAAGGCTGGTAACAGATATGTACTACTTGCCTCAGATTGGAACAAAAGAAAAGGAAAAGTCACCTACGATGGAAAAACCTATTACGTAGATTCTAATAGTGCTTTTGCTGGACTTCAGGTTGATCTGCGTAGAATCCGAAAGACAAAAGTAAACTCACGTGTTGCAAAGGGACGAAAAATAGATTAATTCCTATTTGTTATTGAACTGGTTCATCGTATGCTTGATGCCAATCGCCGCAAAGCTTTTAACCATTTCAGCTGCCTTTTTACGAATATTGGGTAATTGGTCTGATTCTTCTTTGGACCATTTACCCAATACATAATCTACCTGCCTACCTTTCGGAAAATCCTTTCCAATACCGACTCTCAATCGAGCATATTTATTCCCGCCAAGTAATTGGTCGATGCTTTTCAATCCGTTGTGACCTCCATCTGAGCCACCTTGACGCATCCGCAGCGCACCCAATGGCAACTGGAGTTCATCTACCACTATCAACAAGTTTTCTTGTTTAATCTTTTCTTTTTGCAGCCAGTAGCGAACCGCCTTGCCACTCAAATTCATATAGGTTGATGGCTTGAGCAAAATAAGCGTACGTCCTTTATGTTTAACCGTCGCTAAATCTCCTAACGTATCGTTTTTAAAAGATACCTCTGCATCTTTGGCCAATGCATCTACCACCTCAAAACCAACATTATGACGTGTATCGTCATAATCCATTCCCATATTTCCTAAACCAACAATTAAGTATTTCATCGGATCGTCTTCTACTTTTTCTTTTTTGAATAATTTAAAAAACCAGTTCATTTTATCGTTTTATTTCAAATTCATCTTTATCAGCTAAGAAATTCAACTTAGTTCTAAAGGTGTGTAATTTCTCTTTTGAAAGTTCAATCGTATTGACGTCTTCCTCATCTGATTTTTGATATAAAATCTCTCCTGCATAATCAATAACCGAAGTGTCACCTGTGTAAACTAAATCATTCTCATCCTTTCCTACCCTATTTACGCCAACCAAGTAGCATTGATTTTCAATTGCCCTTGCCATCAGCAAGGATTTCCAGTGATGTCTTCGCTTCTCTGGCCAATTGGCTACAAAAATCAACAAATCATAGTCTTCTACATTTCTACACCAAACGGGAAAACGTAAGTCATAACAAACCAATGGACATATTTTCCAACCTTTATATTCGACAATTAGTTTCTTATTACCCGCAGTAAATGGGATGTGCTCGCCTGCCAATGTAAACAAATGACGTTTGTCGTAGCTTTGAACTACTCCATCTGGAGTCACCCACAATAAGCGATTATAATAATTTCCATCCTCTTCTATGATAATACTGCCGCAGATAGCTGCACTGATCTGCAAAGACATCTTCTTCATCCATTCAATAGCCAAACTTTCTTTGAATGCCTCTGCTACTCCTTCTGGATGCATTGTAAAACCAGTCGTAAACATTTCAGGAAGGACAACAATATCTGTCTTTCTATAAAGGCCAGAAAGTCTCTCTGTAAAGTGCGTCAAATTAGAAGCAACATCTTCCCACAAAAGGTTGGTTTGAACAGTTGTTATTTTCAAATTATTTAAAATAAAAAAAGACGTAAAGAATTCCTTCTTCACGTCTTCGTATTATTTAAAAACCCTGAAAAGGGTAATTTATTTTATTATTCAGCAGCAGCTGGAGCGTCTCCTTCTGCACCTTCTGTAGCAGTTTCAGCATCAGCTCCTTCTTTCGCAGCAGCATCAGAAGCACTTTTCAACGCACGTGGTACAACTACGCTTGCAAGTGGTGTTCCAGCAGGCATCAAAATTTCAACACCTTCCACTTCTTTAATATCGCTTACTCGTACAGCATCACCTAACTTCAAGTGACTAATATCAACTTCTACTTTATCCATAATTTTGTCTGGTGTAGTTTTCAACTTCACTCGACGAACAGATTGCTGAAGTTTACCTCCGTTTTTCACACCTTCCGATGTTCCAACAAATTTTACAGGAACTTCCACTTTAATTTTATGGCCATCAATCAATTTAAGAAAATCGATGTGTACAATCGCATCAGTTACAGGATGAAACTGAATATCCTTGATAAAGCACTTTGTTGAAGTACCATCAATTGTTACGTCTGCTAATTTGAATTCAGGAGTATAAATCAAGTGCTTTACATCTTTTGGCTTAACAGCAAAATGACTTGCTTCCTGCATACCATAAAGTACGCATGGAATCATACCTTCATTTCTTACAGCCTTAGTTGCTTTTTTACCCACATCACTTCTTCCTACACCGTTTACTGTTACTGTTTGCATTATAATTTCTTTAAAGTAAAATAGTAAAAAAATAGCCCTTTTTTGAAAAGGAGTGCAAAGATAGGATTTTCTTAAAGAAAAGAAAGAGTTTTAGGTGTTTTGAAAAGAAAAAAAATTGGAATTTTGGAGCTATAAAAAAAAGTGCTTTACAAAAAGTGTAATAGTTTTCATAGCTTCAACTTTATTAGAGTTAGGAGTAAAGCGTGTTTTAGTTTCCATAAGTTAAATTCTATAGTTCTCAAAAACTTCGTTGTATTGTAAAATTGCTTTATTTTAATCGTTTTTCAAATAAGAAACTAGTGAACACCGCTTTTGAGAGGATGAACACGTCATCTGACCTATTTAGTAATACTTTTACAAAAATCAACCTTGAACAAATTTATACGGAATTTTCTTTTCCTCTTAGGACTACTGTCATCTGCATTACTTATGGCGCAAGAACCATATCATTGGCAATTGACAGATGAGGATGGTTTGCCAAGTATGACTGTTTACAATATTCAACAAGATCGGTCAGGTTATATGTGGTTTGGAACTGCTGCCGGGCTATGCAGATTTGATGGAAAAAAATTTGAATACTTCAGACATTCAGAACAACTCGACGATGAAATCATTTATCTACACACTGACAACTTTAACAGAGTTTGGTATTCCAATCTGGCAGGCCAAATGTTTTACATTAAAGACAATGTGGTAAAAAAATCACCTGCCTTATTTGACAAGAATGCTTATGCTCTTAGAAACTTTAAAATATCAGATGATTACTTCATTATTCAAACAGATACAATCACTGCTCAAGCATTCCACAAATCTCCTGCCCAAATTATCATTTTGAAACTCGAAGAAAGTTTGAACTTCAAAGACAAGTTCATCGTTAACTCCCCACGAGGTTCAGGCGCTTTTGTCCTTAAACAAAACCATCTATTCTTTTTTAGTTATTCTTTAAATTCTGAGGAGATAATCTTGAATAAAAGGGGAATTGGCTCAATCGACGATATCCTTGAAACCTCTATTTTATCCTTAGAAGAAAGAGAATTCCTCTCAACTTCACGTGCATTTCAATTAATAAGAACTGAGCAAAATGAGTTAGTAGTATTTGCCGACAATAAAGTTTTATTTCTATCAGAAGGTAAAAAAGAGGAACAATTCTCTGCAATCACCTTGCCGACCAACATAGACAATGCTATTGAGATCAAAAACCAATTCTTAATGACCGATCCAAAAGGAGGCATTCATATATTTGACCGCCTTCAAGGAAAAACAACAAATTACATTTTAAAAGATTATCTAATTAATAGAGCTTTTTTAGATACTGAAGAAAACCTTTGGCTTTCTACCAAAAACTCAGGGCTTATCATTATTCCTGATAATGACAAGAACTTAATTAATTCCAGCAATAGTCCATTAACCTCACACGTAGCCCAAACAATTGCTAATGGGTTTAACAATCAAACCATCGTCGGAACAAAAAAAGGAGATTTGTTTTTTTTCAAAAAAGGAAAATTCCAATACCTCATGAAAATTCCAAGTGCCACTTCCATTTATAGTATAGCTCCAAACAAAAAGAACAACCACCTTGTGGTTGGAACCAATGAAACAATTATAGAGATCGACAAAGACAAAAAAATTTTAAGCGACAAAAATCGAAAAACACAGTTCTCAATAAAAAAAATAGCATTTGATAACCAAAACAAGCTTTGGGTCGGAAATTACACGCACTGTAGAATCGTTGAAGAATCGGAAATTGGGAAGAATAATTATATTTTAGATGCCAAAAAGATTGTTAATCACCGAACCTACGGAATTCACGCAGACTTTGAAGAGAATGTTTGGATTGGTTCTACTCAAGGTCTTTTTAAATATACTAACGAAAAAGCATCTCCTTTTTTGATTGATGGAGTTCATAATAAATACTATTTCACCTCAATAATTCAATCTAAATTCGACTCCTCTATTTGGGCTGGAACACACGGTGATGGCTTATTACAAATAAAAAACAATCAACTCGTTAATCATTACAAAGAAGACAATCAACTCGCCTCTAATATTTGTAATGATCTATTTGCAGATAGCTATAACAACTTATGGATTGCTACTTCAAAAGGCCTACAGAAATTAGATTTAGAGACCACTACTTTTGAACTCATCAATAAATATGATGGCCTTCCTACCAATGAAATTTCTAATGTTGCTGTAAATGACAGTATTGTTTATGTTGGAACTAATAAAGGAATCATCACTTTTGGAGTAGATTCGGAAACCGAAAATAAGACCTCTCCTCCAATCTACTTTACTAACTTTTCGATCTTGGATAAAGACACGACGCTTCAAGAGCTATATGAATTAGATTACGACCAAAGTTCACTTCAAATAGATTTCATTGGATTAGCTTATAAATGCAGAGGAGATGTAAGATATAAATATCGAATGATAGGCATTGATACCAATTGGGTAACAACGAATACTCGATTTGCAAGATTTCCGGGAATGAGTAAAGGAGATTATGAATTTCAAGTCGTTGCATTAAATGAAGACAACGTCGAGAGCCTAAAACCAGCAACTCTTAAAATCTGTATTGCTCCACCATATTGGGAAACTTGGTGGTTTAGAGCCGGAGCATTTATACTTGGAGTTTCTTTGATTGGTGGATTTTTTAATTTCAGATACAAAACCATTCGAAAAAGAGAAAAATTGGAATTTGATTTTAAAAACCAACTAAATGACCTAAGAGCACAAGCCCTTCAAACTCAAATGAATCCGCATTTTATTTTTAATTCTATGAATGCGATACAGCATTTTCTAACCACACAAGACAAGGAAAATGCAATGATCTATTTATCAAGATTTGCTAAACTAATTAGGTTTATTTTTGAGCAATCCAAGCAAAAAACCATTTCTTTGCAAAAAGAGTTAGAGTTTTTAGAATTATACATAAGTTTAGAAAAATTACGTTTTCAAGATAAAGTCTCTGCAAGAATCGATGTAGATTCATCAGTTGCAGGATTTGAAGAAGACATACACCTACCACCTTTATTAATTCAACCCGTAGTTGAAAATGCCTTCAAGCACGGGCTTTTCCATAAAAATGGAGAAGGGAATTTACATATCAAATTTTCATATCAGGAACCAATACTGTCATGTACAGTAGAAGATGATGGTATTGGACGTGAGAAATCTGCATTACTCAACGAGTGGCGGAAAAACACGCATACTTCTTCTGGTATAAAAGCAACGAAGGAAAGGATTGAGTTATTAAATAATACGACTCAAACCTCCCATCCCAAAACCAAAGAAAATAGTTTTGAGATAATAGATCTCTCTGAGAAAGGTCAAGCAACTGGCACCAAAGTAGAGATCAAGTTAAAAAACCAATTCATTTATGATTGATATCAAAGCGGTAATAATC
This sequence comes from uncultured Saprospiraceae bacterium, assembly GCA_937930815.1. Lineage (GTDB taxonomy): Bacteria > Bacteroidota > Bacteroidia > Chitinophagales > Saprospiraceae > JAGQWW01. Next base: position 11,683 of record CALHBQ010000113.1, read on the forward strand.
GAGGACGAAGAGAATAGCAGAAATACGCTTAAAAACATGCTTACAGATTTCTGTGAGGGTGTCGAGATCGTAGGTATGAGTGAGTCTATCGCAGATGGTGTAAAATCAATCATTGAACATAAACCTGACTTAGTATTTTTGGACATAGAATTGCCAAATGGCAATGGCTTTGAGTTATTCAACTATTTTCCTCCGGGACATTTTGATGTGATTTTTACAACTGCTTATGATCAATTTGCAGTCCAAGCATTCAAAATGTCTGCGATTGACTACTTACTCAAACCGATCGATTTAGAAGATTTGCGTAAAGGCCTACAAAAGGTTAGAGCTAAAAAGCACGGTGAATTCTTAAAAGAAAAAATTGAGACCCTCAGAAGCAATCTCAATAATACTTTTCACAAATTGGCGCTTCCTAGTTCCGACGGTTTGATTTTTCTGGAATTGGATGAAATTATTAGATGCGAAGCGAATGGAAACTACACTGAATTTCATTTAAAAAATGGATCAAGTCATTTAATTTCTAAAACACTTGGTCATTACGAGGAGATTCTAAAAGATTCGAATTTCTTCCGAACCAATAGATCAGATTTGGTCAACCTGAACCATATCCAAAAATATACTCGCCAAAAAAGAGCGACAATTCTACTCTCCGATGGAACTACCCTCAATATCGCTGAAGGCAGAAAAAATAGCTTCCTCGAAATTTTTGAAGGTAAGAGTTGAAGGTGAGGTTAAAGGTTCGATGTTGAAAATTTCGCAAGCAACTCGTTCAACTTTCAACATCGAACTTTCAACTTAGTGCCTAAAGTGCCTGTTCCCAGTCATCACCATGGATAAACCATTTGCATCGCAGTATTCAATACTCAATTTATCTTTGATAGAACCACCTGGTTGAATAACCGAAGTAATTCCTTCCTTATCTGCAATCTCAACACAATCAGGAAAAGGGAAAAACGCATCAGACGCCATCACCGCTCCTTTTAAATCAAATCCAAAAGCTTTGGCTTTGATGATGGCTTGCTTCAACGCATCAACTCTGGATGGCTGACCGCAGCCCATTCCAATCATCTGTTTATTTTTAACCAATGCGATGGTATTTGACTTAAGGTGCTTTGCACAAATGTTTGCGAAAAGCAAATTTTCTACCTCATCAGTCGTAGGCTCTTTTTTAGTAACAACTCTTAGATTCGCTTCCGTTTCTGTTTGCAAATCAGTTTCTTGCTCTACTACCCCATTCAACAAACTTCTAAATGAACGCTTATGCGTAAAGTAATCTTTCAATTTGAGGAGTACTCTTTTCTTTTTTGTTCCTAAAAGTTCGAGTGCATCTGCATCAAAATCAGGTGCAATCAATACTTCATAAAATAGCTCATTGATTTCTTGCGCCGTTGCTAAATCAACTGATTTATTACAAATAAAAATTCCTCCAAATGCAGAAACGGAATCACAAGCCAAAGCATCTTTCCATGCACCCAACAGCGTTGGGCGACGAGCAATACCGCAAGCATTGGTATGTTTTAAAATTGCAAAAGTCGGTTCTCCAACCTGAAACTCGCGCATCAAAGCAACAGCTGCATCAATATCAACTAAGTTGTTGTATGAAATTGGCTTCCCTTGAATTCGGTCAAACATTTTATCAAAATCACCGAAGAAGACTCCTTGTTGATGTGGATTCTCACCATATCTCAAAATGTCCGAACGGTGAATCGAATATTTAAATGCTACATCTGCCGAACCTTCATTGAAGTAATTGAAAATCGCAATGTCATAATTAGAAGAAACTTTGAATGAGCGACGCGCCAATTCTTTTCTGTCTTCCGTATCTAAAGCGCCATTCTTCTCCTGAAGCATTTCCAAAAACATATCGTACTCATCACGTGATGGTACGACTGCGATGTCATTATAATTTTTCGCTGCTGCGCGAATCAATGAAATACCTCCGATGTCAATCTTCTCAATTATTTCTGACTCGTTATTGGTACTCGCCACTGTTTCTTCAAAAGGATATAAATCGACAATCACGCAGTCAATTTCTGGAATTTCGTATTCTGCCAATTGTTTCAAATGGTCGTCTTCTCTTCGGGCCAAGATGCCTCCAAAAATTTTTGGGTGAAGGGTTTTCACTCGTCCATCCAAAATAGAAGGGTAACTCGTCAAGTCTTCCACCGCGACGACATCAATGCCCCACTCTTGTAATTTTCGCTGCGTTCCTCCTGTAGAGTAAATCGTGACGCCTTGCTTCTTTAATTCCTGTGCAATCGGTTCCAAACCGGTTTTATGATAGACAGAAATAAGTGCTGTTTTGATTTTTTTTGATGCCATGCTATGTGTAGGATATATTAAAATTTTGTAATAAAAATTACTGCAATTCTGATTTAAGAAATTTTCTGGTTTGAGAAAAGAAGGC
>CALHBQ010000114.1 GCA_937930815.1 uncultured Saprospiraceae bacterium
TCAGACTTTTACAATTGAGTTTGACCCACAATCCGCAGGCACCAAGACCTGTACGGTTACTATAAATAGTGATGATGCGGATGAAGACCCTTATACTTTTGAAATAGAAGGTGTAGGTCTTAATCCAACCATCACGTTAGCAGCAACAACTTCAACAGCTACGGAAGACGGCTCAACAGATCTTGTTTATCAATTTACTCGGACTTGTACAGTAGGAACATTAGTGGTTTATTTTTCAGTTGAAGGCACTGCTCAAGATTCGGATTATACCCTAAGTGGTGAAACTTCTTACGCATCAGGAACAGGTACTATCACTTTTGCAGATGGTTCAGCGACTGCTGATTTGACCGTTGCAATGGTTGATGATAGTATGATAGAAGGAGACGAAACAGTGGTGGTGAAGATTATTAATCCGGTACCTTAAAACCAATGAAATGTTACTGCAATAAAACCTGCCAGTCATCGGCCAGGATTTAAAGATAAAGCTTCCGTTAAATTGAAGATGGGGTATTCGCTGCGGCGAGTATCCCATCTTTAATTTAATAAGTTTGTTTCGACTTAGCCTCATGGTTCGTTAGATTCGAATTTGCTGTTTGAAAACTATTTTTAAAATTTCTTCAAATCAGGGGTCACCTTTTCTTTACTCAATACATAAAAGGTAAAGTTTTTTTAAACATAAAAAAGATACCAATGCAAATAATCGTAAAAACAGCCCCAAAGGAATTACTCCGAGCCCGAAAGTGGTGGAATGATTTAGAGATGCAATGGAAGTTTGCTTACAATGAAGCGGTGTTTGGTAAAGGAACCGTATTGGAGCCGCCGAAGGATGATGAATTGATGATATTGTTAATAAGAGCTAACATATTAAGATTTGCAGGGCCTGGAGCAATTAATCCTAACATGTCAACGAAGCTTACCAATATGTCGGGATTGATTCCGCTATATCATCTCAAAACCTTGTCATTTACCAATACAAGAATTACGAATGTAAAAGAACTAATAAGGCATACTCAGATTGAAAATTTGTTTTTATATGAAAATCAAATTACTTCTTTGGAAGGACTGGAAGGAATGAAAAATCTAAAGACACTATATATCAATAGTAATAGCATAAAAAGCCTAACACCTTTAAAGAACCTAAATCAAATTGAAGAATTACAGGCACAACACAATGAATTAGAAAATTTTGAAGGAATAACTGACAAACACGCAGACTCAATAAGGAAATTCATTGTACTACCTAACGGTAATCTCAAAGATAAAGAAATCATTAAATTTCAAAATTCTGTAGGGCTTATCTGCAGATAACAATTTAAATTTTTTATTAACTAAAAAGTAATTAATATGAGCGATCCTTTTCTTGGACAAATCAGTATGGTTGGGTTCAATTTTCCTCCACGGAGCTGGGCACTTTGCGACGGACAATTATTACCAATTAATACAAATCAAGCCTTATTTTCTCTTTTAGGTACCACGTTTGGGGGGGATGGGCGAACTACTTTTGGCCTCCCTGAATTAAGAGGGCGCATAGCCATGCATGCAGGAAATGGTCCTGGACTCTCCACTGTCCAACAGGGTCAAAAAAGTGGTAACGAAAATGTGACGCTCGTAGTAGGAAACCTTCCTGCTCATAATCATACCGCAACATTAAATCTTGGTGATGCCGCAGATTCTGCAGATGTAGTCGGAAACTATCTAAATAAAAGCACAGGCCGAACCTTATTTGGTTCCACCACAAAATCTACAATTGATGACATGGAGTCCGGAGCAATAGATGTTGGGAATGCTGGTTCAAACCAAAGCTTTAGCGTAAGGAACCCATTTCTTGGGGTATATCATTGTATTGCTTTGCAAGGTGTTTTTCCTTCAAGAAGCTAATTAAAATCTTAATTAATAACTAAAAATAAATTATTATGGTTAATCCATTTATTGGACAAATCAATGCAGTTGGATTCAATTTTGCACCACGGAGCTGGGCATTTTGCGACGGACAAATATTGGCCATTAGCTCAAACACTGCCTTATTTTCTCTTTTAGGCACCACGTTTGGGGGAGATGGGCGAATTACTTTTGGCCTCCCTGATTTAAGAGGGCGCATAGCCATGCATGTAGGAAATGGCCCTGGACTCTCCACTGTCGCTTGGGGTCAAAAAAGTGGTGTCGAAAATGTGACACTCGCACTTGGTAACCTTCCTGCTCATAATCATACCGCAACATTAAATCTTGGTGATGCCGCAGATTCTGCAGATATAGCTGGAAACTATCTAAATAAAAGCACAGGCCGAACATTAATGGGTTCCACCACAAAATCTACAGTTGATGACATGGCGGCCGGAGCAATAGATGTTGGGAATGCTGGTTCAAACCAAAGCTTTAGCGTAAGGAACCCATTTCTTGGGGTATATCATTGTATCGCTTTGCAAGGTGTTTTTCCTTCAAGAAGCTAATTATTCATTTATTAAAATCATTATCAAATGAAAAGAAGAAATTTCTTGACCGCCACGGGAGTGGTAGGCGTAGGCATTACTTCAGGAATAGCAGCTACTGGCCAATTTCTATTGGCCGAATCCCCATGGCGCACTTTTCCTGGAATCTCAGATACCATGGTAACGCAGCTGGATGATTTTGCCTCCGATTTAAAAATTGGGTTAATGCAACATGATGGAAATACAGTCTCAATTAAAAAGATTGTTACCCCTAAATCTATTATACAGAAAAAGGATTCTCGAAATGGTTATCAATTGGTTTTCGAGAATTTGAATGGAAAATACATCATTCTTACAAAAGACAAGAAAGGAAGCCGAGTAGCTATATACACGAAATTGCCAGATTCTTACAGAGCTTAGTTGATTATGGTGGGTAGGACTCGCCAGCCATTTTATAATGAGATGGTAAGTTTTATTCTCTTTTTTTTAATTTAGAAAAACACCTAATGAAAAAAATAACTCTATTACTAATATTGTATGGTTTGCCTTTGTCCTTTTTAATTGGGCAAACTACTTACACAACCCGAGCTGCTTTTGATGCCGCCGTAACGGGAACTACCAATACTCTTCACTTCGACAATCTTACAGCAGGAGATCTTGTAGCATCAGGTGATGACCTTACTGCAGGGCCTGATGTTGGAGAGGTCACTTTTACCAATAGTATTACAGATGTTGATTTAAGAATAAGTGACCAGTTTATAACCAGCACTCCTTCAAATTACTTTGGAACTGAAACTGATGCAGGAGTAAAAGATGCATTGATTGGCTCCGATGAATTTACGATGACTTTTAATCAAGCGGTGTATGGAGTTGGTTTGTATATAATCGTCGGCAATAATATGACAGTTTTGGCTGATGACTGGACCTTAACTTTAAATACAGGAGAAGTTGCTTCCTCTGTAGCGGTGGTTGATCCAACCATCACTATTGCTGGAGCTAAAGTGTACTTTCTTGGTATAAGAAAGACAGAAGGATTTACTTCTGCTAAGTTTAGCAGTGTCAATACATTTGGCTTGAGATATGATCTTGAAGATATAATAATTGAGGCCAATCCAACCATCACCTTAGCCGCTACTATCTCAACGGCTTCCGAAGGTGGTACGACAGCTCTTGTTTATCAATTTACGCGGACTTCTACAGTGGGAACATTAGAGGTCAATTTCTCAGTTGAAGGCACTGCTCAAGATTCAGATTATACGGTAAGTGGTCATACTTCTTACGCATCAGGTGCTGGTTCCATCACCTTTGCAGATGGTTCCGCGACTGCTGATCTGACCGTTGCGATGGTTGATGATAGTTTGATAGAAGGCGATGAAACAGTTGTGGTGAAGATTGCGAATCCGATACCTTAATCACAACAAAGGGGAGTTAAGTAATAAAAAGGAAAACTTTAGAAACCAAATAATAAGGCCCTGTCGCATTTGCGGCAGGGCTTTTATGTTTTTTGGCGGTAAAGACCTGTTAATTGCATACCCCACCACAAAGCATATTACTATTCGTCCTTAAATGCTTAGTTATGGATATAATAACCTAACTTGAGGACATGCAGTTGATTTAATCATTTTGGATGAAACTGTATCCAACCTATATCCAACCTATATCACACAAATATTACAACTCACAAATCTGTTCAAAAAATTTAAGAATTTGGGGCACCTGTTAGGTATCCGATAGATTCTTATATCTGGGATTGATCCTTTGATCAATTGTTTGCTTTTTCATATTAAAAATAATGCTTTTGCTTTTTTTTATTGGATACTAATCCAGTAAAACCTATACCTAATACCTATACCTAAATTAACTAAATTTATGAAAAACGGTACCGTTTTTTACATGACCGCCTGTACGCTCTTCTCAGTGTACTTTTTTTTCTTTCTCAATCAATTCTCTTTTCGGTTTAGGCTTGGGTGTAGTTTATACGCCCATCAATAGATTTAGCGGTTAGCTATAATCTACCTTTTTGATAAAATAAAATTGAGTGCTTTTTGCACCCAGCTCAAGTCCTTTTATAAACACTACCTTATTTTTCAAATTCTATATATTAAAAATAAAAATACCAAATGAAAAAAATAACTATCTACAATTGGCTAACCGATGTATGCGATACACGTGTCCCATTTTTATCATCAAAAAAATCCCTTTTTCGATTTAAGTTTGGATTCCTACCCTTGCTATTCGTCTTGCTAAGTTATGGCGGAGTGATAGCCCAAACTCAGTTAGGATTAGATATCGACGGAGAGGCTGTTTCTAACTTTAGCGGTAGTTCAGTGTCCTTATCGTCAGATGGAAGCCGCGTAGCGATTGGGGCTCCCGGACCTGACGGTTTTGCCGGTCATGTCCGAGTGTATGACTACAGTAGCGGCAGTTGGATTCAGATGGGAGGAGATATCGACGGCGAAGCTGCTGGTGACTTTAGCGGTGTTTCAGTATCCCTTTCGTCTGATGGTAGCCGCGTAGCGATTGGGGCTAATCGGAATGACGGTAGTGGCTCTAATGCCGGTCATGTTCGTGTGTATGAATATAGTAGCGGCAGTTGGATTCAGGTGGGATTAGATATCGACGGTGAGGCTGCTGGTGACGGAAGTGGCGAAGTGTCCCTTTCGTCAGATGGAAGCCGCGTAGCGATTGGGGCTGACGGGAATGATGGTGCCTACACTGGTGCCGGTCATGTTCGTGTGTATGAATATAGTAGCGTCAGCAGCAGTTGGATTCAGATGGGAGGAGATATCGACGGCGAGGCTGCTTATGACTTTAGTGGTGCTTCAGTATCCCTTTCGTCTGATGGGAGCCGAGTAGCGATTGGGGCTTATCGAAATAATGGTATTACCGGTCATGTCCGTATATATGAATATAGTAGCGTCAGCAGCAGTTGGATTCAGATGGGAGGAGATATCGACGGCGAGGCTGCTTATGACTTTAGTGGTGCTTCAGTATCCCTTTCGTCAAATGGGAGCCGCGTAGCGATTGGGGCTAACGGAAATGACGGTAGTGGCTCTAATGCCGGTCATGTCCGTGTGTATGAATATAGTAGCGTCAGCAGCAGTTGGATTCAGATGGGAGGAGATATCGACGGCGAGGCTACGAATGACGCGAGCGGCAGGTCAGTTTCGCTTTCATCTAATGGGGGCCGAGTAGCGATTGGGGCTATCAGAAATGACGATAGTGGCTCTGATGCCGGTCATGTCCGTTTGTATGAATATAGTAGCGTCAGCAGCAGTTGGATTCAGATGGGAGGAGATATTGACGGGGAGGCTACGGGTGACGAGAGCGGTAATTCAGTATCTCTTTCGTCTGATGGGAGCCGCGTAGCGATTGGGGCTGAGCTGAATGGCGGTATCGCCTTTTTTGCAGGCCATGTTCGTGTGTATGATATGTCCCCACCTGCTCCCGAACTCGACCTGCGCAACAATGCAGACAACGCAGACATCACAGATGGTTCTACGGCCATCAGTGCTACATTGGGGACGGACTTTGGTAATGTTTGCCATGGCGGTACGGTTTCCAGTTCAGCATCCTTCCGAGCAGAGAACAATGGGACTGGGGTTTTGACCTTCGATGCCACGGCGATTACGCTTTCCAATACAACAGATTTTAGTATTACAACTGGTCTTTCTGGAACGGTTGCAGCAGGCGCATTTCAGACATTTACGATTGAATTTGACCCTGCATCAAATGGCACCAGATCATGTATAGTGACAATTAATAGCGATGATGCGGATGAAGATCCTTATACTTTTGAGATTCAAGGTGTTGGTCTCTTTTCAACCATAACCATCGCTGCCACCACTCCAAGTATTGCAGAAGATGGCGCTACAGATTTGGTTTATACGTTTACGCGTGATTGCTCAGTGGGAGCATTGGTAGTATATTTTTCAATAGAAGGAACAGCCAGTGATTCAGATTATACTCTTGGAGGAGAAACCTCCTACTTATTGGGTTCCAATACAGGTACCATCACTTTTGCAGATGGTGCTAGCACAGCCATTATGACTGTTACTCCAAATGATGATAGTATGATTGAAGCCAGTGAAACCGTGATAGTAAAAATCATGGATGGTGAATGATTTTTATTATGTTTTTCAACCCTGTATAACCCTATGTGTATTACTCAATGAAACCAAAATATATTGTTATCCAATTTCAATTTATAATTAATTGAAAATCAATCGTTTAAAACTTTTATTGTAAAAATTCCTTAAACCGTCCGAGCTGTTTCATAGGAATTAGAGTAAAATTACATCAAAAAGGTATTGAAGAAGTAGCGAGTTAGATTTTAGTTATAGGAGGCCCTGTCGCGTTTGCGGCAGGGCTATAATTTCAAAGGTTCGGGATTTTTATACTTAGTTAGTAACAATATATTCTCTTTGTCGGTGTGTGAACGACTATTCAATTTTTTTGAAAAAAATTCCATTTTAAAAGAAAAAGGTTTTAGATTTACCTAACAATATTCCAAATTTTTAGAAAACAACATTTCAGTGCTTTAACAAAACTGCTACTACTTTACTTCCCAAACCTTTACAAAACTACTATTTACAACAAGTTTGATTCTATAATGCATTTGGCATTATTTGATGTTTATTTCAATTGATTTGAAATAGCATAGAAAACATATTTTACCCCAGATTTAACCCTAAAAAAATGATTACACCTAAACCTTCTTCAAAGAAAGAAGAAATTAAAAGTACTTACTTTTTAAATGGTATCTCTAACAATAATACCAAAATAATAAATGAAGTTTATGAACGATTTTTGCCGTCGATTCAAAAACTTGTAATTGAACATCAAGGAAATAACTTTGATGCCTTGGATGTTTTTCAAGATGGACTTTTGATTCTTTACAAAAAGACAAAGATTTCAGGTTTTGAAGTTACTTCCAGTTTTCACACCTATTTTTATGCAGTCTGCAGATTTGTGTGGTTCAATCAATTGAAGAAAACAAAAAGAATCAAGTACGATGACGAATCTAATGGATTATTCATTGCTGAAATTGATATTGAATCTGAAATTACAGAAATCGAAAAAAAGAAGTTATTTGATGCTAAACTAAAAGAACTATCAATTGAGTCTCAAAAGGTGCTGCAATTATCTTTCAATAAAGTGTCCATAAAAGAGATTGCAGAAATTATGGGTTACACCGAAGCTTATGCTAAAAGGAAAAATTATAAGGCAAAAAAGGAATTGTTTAAACTAATCCGATCGGACAAGCAATATCCAGATTTGTGCTAGTCTCTCTTCAGCTAAGCCTAACTATTACAATTTCCTACAAAGTCTTCTAAATCATTAATATCCTCCTATGGTATGCAGGCAGGGGTAACGCTATGATCTATAGCGATAACTAATTGAAGTTTAAACTTTTTTAAAAATATCTTCAAAACAGAGGTCACCTTTTGTCTAGTTAAGAAATTAAGTAAAAGAAGATACAGTTTCTAAGAATAATTCTCCGTACACAAAAACTTGTTTTGTTCAAAACAATGCCCTCCCAAAGGAGAATGTAAGCTGATATTTCAAAAGATTTTTTTTAGTGGCAAGTCAGGTTTCAAAGCATCACAAAGTCATTTGTGGAGAGGCTCCTGAATACCGATTTAATTAAAAATAAAAATAAGTGGCGATGATAATGGAAGATTTTGATAAAATTGAAAATTACTTAGATAACAGACTCACAGATAAAGAATTGAAAGAATTCGAAAATGAATTGGAAAATAATGCTGAATTATTAGAAGTAGTAAATCTATATAAAGATATAAGAAGGCTCTTAGGTGATTCTCAAGAAACTGCTTTTTATAACAAAATAAGTGGTTTGGCAGAAAGGTTTTTTCATTCTAAAAAAGGATGGCAAAACCGTTTGAGTATTTTTTAATTAAAATCCAAATTGCTCTCTGTCCAAGACCAGAACGGAGCGCAGGACTGATTGCAGATTATTTCTGTCCTTTCCAAACTTTAAGGACAAAAGCACTCTAATGTTGGGAGATTCAAATTAACGATTCTAATGGGTTCGATATCATTTCCATTACAAATAAGTCTTTACTAATATGTGTTAAAAAGCTACTGGAAATGGATTAAACAATAAATTTTTGATTTTTTTTAAAAATATCTTCGAAATAGAGGTCACCTTTTCTTTTCTCAATACATAGAGGGATATACAACTGCTGCAACTGCTACCTAAAATGGCATAACAGAGTCTTGTTTATCAAGTGTAGTGGTGAAGATAATCAACGTATAACCCTTTTTTTAACCCTATTAATTATTTGAAATGAAAAAAAAATCAGTACATTTTATCCAATTCATCAAAAGATTCTCCCAAACAGGACTCTTTTGCATTTCCTTCATGTTTGGTTTTCAACAAGTATATAGTCAAGCAGGTAACGCCCTTGATTTTGACGGAACAGATGACCACGTCGATTGTGGAACTTCCTTCAATTTAGCTAATACCTCTTTTACCATTGAACTATGGGCAAAACGAGATGCAATCGGATTTAATGATTGGATAGTTTCACAAGGCACAGCGGCAAGTCCTAACCAAGCTTTACAAATTGGCTTCAGAAATAATAACAGCTTTCTTTTCAATTTCTGGGGTAACGATTTAGAGATTAGCGGACAAACTTCTTTAAGCTGGAATCATTGGGCATGTGTTTATGATGCTACGACAATGGAGCGTTCTATTTATAAGAATGGTACACTCTTGATAAGCGATATCGCTCCTGATCATTATCAAGGTACAGGGACACTTGCTTTAGGCCATTACACGGTAAATGGAGAAAGAAATTTTGATGGTCAACTCGATGAGGTTCGAATTTGGAGTATTCCTTTAAAGGCTTCAGATATTGCTGACATTTATGATGATACCTTTTCAGATCCTACTAGCCCCGCTAGCTGTTTGCTTGCCTATTATAAATTGGATGAACCTACCGGTTCTTCCACATCAGATGCAACTGGAAACGGTAATACGGGAACTTTGACAAACATGATGAATGATGATTGGGTTGCCTCGAGTGCAGCAGTGACTTCTCAAACTGCCCCAACTTGTGCATGCTTAGCATCACCCAATACCATCACCTTAGCAGCCACTACATCAACAATTGCAGAAGACGGCACGATAAATCTTGTTTATCAATTTACTCGGACTTGCGCGGTGGGCTCCTTAGAGGTTCATTTCTCAGCTGAAGGCACTGCTCAAGATTCAGATTATACATTAAGTGGGCATACTTCTTACGCATCAGGTTCTGGCACTATCACCTTTGCAGCAGGTTCAGCGACTGCTGATTTGACCGTTGCAACGGTTGATGATAGTATGATTGAAGGAGACGAAACGGTGATTGTGAAAATCGCATCAATTCCAGAATAATACCTTAATTAAATATACCATAACTAAATATTACGATCTTAAAACAACAAACCCTTTTAATTTTAAAACAATAAATAATGAAAAAGAAAAACTTTATTAAAAAAAGCATGGCCGTCTTTTCGATGGTGATGGCATTGATGATTTTGCTCTGTCAAAATGTTAATGCCCAATATACTATCGGTGGTAGTAATGAAGCAACCGGTACTATCAGTAATGATGATTTGGCTTGCTCAGGTGCAACAGTAACCGTTGCAGCAGGTATCCTTTCAGGAAGTGATACTTATGTATGGTCGGATGCAACCATTGGTGATAACCAAACATTTGATAGAGCATTTACTGTTGGCGAAGTTTTTACGGCTACGATAACAGATGGTTCTTCTAATCAAGTGGTTCAAACAATCAATGTGGCGCTACATGCGGCTACTACGGTAAGCTTTACGGCTCCGGCCGATTTATGTCTTGATGCAGGAAATCAGACAGGTTTAGGAGGCGGAACTCCTGCACAAGGAACTGCTACCGGAGACATAGGAGTATATGGTGGTCCAGGCGTGACTGATGATGGAAATGGAATGACTTATAGTTTTAACCCAGCGACAGCAGGAGTAGGAACTCATACCTTGACTTATACTTATACAGATGATAATGGTTGTGTTAATTCCGCAACAGATATGATAGAAGTATTTGCATTGCCAACACCAAGTTTTACAGCACTTGGAGATTTGTGTGTTGATGCAGCTGTACAAACTGGTTTAGGAGGCGGAACTCCTACAGGTGGAATGTATAGTGGATCAGGAGTGACTGATGATGGAAATGGAATGACTTATACTTTTGACCCAGCAGCAGCTGGAGTTGGAACACATACAATAACATATGATTATACGGATACAAATGGATGTACGGGTTCAAGTACAGATGATGTAGAAGTGTTTGCTTTACCAGTTGTGATGTTTACGGCTCCGGCCGATTTATGTGTTGATGCAGCTGTACAAACTGGTTTAGGAGGCGGTACTCCTACAGGTGGAGTGTATAGTGGATCAGGAGTGACTGATGATGGAAATGGAACTTCCTATAGCTTTAACCCAGCGACAGCAGGAGTAGGAACTCATACTTTGACTTATACTTTTACAGATGGAAATGGGTGTGAAAATTCAGCGTCAGATGATGTAGAAGTATTTGCATTGCCAAATGTAACCTTCACTGCGCCAGTAGATGTATGTTTAAATAATGGCTTAGTTGCTCTTACTGGCGGTAGCCCAGCTCAAGGAACAGTTTCAGGAGATATAGGGGTTTATTCAGGTATGGGCGTAATTGACAATGGAGATGGAACCTATGATCTCGACCCAGCAGCAGCTGGAGCGGGAATGCATACCCTCACCTATGAATACACTGATGGGAATGGCTGTGTTAGTTCCGCTACAGATGATATTGAAGTATTTGGATTGTCGATTGTTGCATTTACAGCACTTGATGACTTATGTCTAAATGCAGGTTTACAAGAAGATGAAGGAACTGGTACTGGAACCCCATATGGTGGAGTTTATACTGGCCCTGGAGTATCAGATAATGGAGATGGCTTGACTTATGATTTTGATCCAGCAACAGCTGGAGTAGGAACACATACAATAGTCTATACTTTTACAGATGCAAATGGTTGTATGGAAACAGCCGAAGATGATGTAGTAGTAATAGCATTACCAGCTTTGACATTCACAGCTTTAGCAGATGCGTGTATAGATGCAGGACTTCAATCTGGCTCTGGTGCGACTCCATCTGGTGGAGTGTATAGTGGACCAGGAGTAGCAGATGGTGCAGATGGAATGAATTATAGCTTTGACCCCGCAGCAGCTGGATTAGGTACTCATACGATTACTTACAGTTATACAGATGCAACAACTGGCTGTGCGAATACAGCAACAGATGATGTAGTAGTATTTGCATTACCAGTAGTATTGTTCACAGCACCAGCAGATTTATGTGTAGATGCAGGAACAGTAGTTGTCTCAGGTGGAGCCCCTACAGGAGGAATCTATAGTGGAACAGGAGTGACAGAGTCAGCTGGCGTTTATAGCTTTGACCCATCAGCAGCCGGAGTTGGAGTACATACGATTACCTATACTTATACGGATGGTAATGGTTGTACAAATTCAGCGTCAGATGATGTAGAAGTATTCGCATTACCAGTATTATCATTCACGGCAGTAGGAGATGTATGTATCGATGCAGGTGCACAGTCTGGTTCGGGAGCGACACCAACAGGCGGAGTATACAGTGGAACTGGGGTAACCGATGGTGGTGATGGCATGACTTATAGCTTTGACCCATCAGCAGCCGGAGTTGGAATACATACGATTACCTATACTTATACGGATGGTAATGGTTGTACAAATTCAGCGTCAGATGATGTAGAAGTATTCGCATTACCAGTATTATCATTCACAGCAGTGGGAGATGTATGTGTCGATGCAGGTGCACAATCTGGTTCTGGAGCAACACCAACAGGTGGAGTATACAGTGGAACTGGCGTAACAGATGGTGGTGATGGAATGAACTATAGTTTTGACCCATCAGTTGGAGCAAATACATACACGATTACTTATAGCTATACAGATGCAACGACAGGTTGTACAAATACAATAACCGATGATGTAGAGGTATTTGCTTTACCAGCACCAACCTTTACGGCACTTGCAGATTTATGTGTAGATGCAGGCGTACAATCTGGACTTAGTGGTGGAATGCCATTGGGCTCAGGAGGTGTATATAGTGGCGCTGGCGTATCAGATAATGGAGACGGAACTTTTGATTTCGATCCATCCGGAGCTACAGTAGGAACGCATACGATTACGTTTACTTATACAGACGCAAATGGTTGTAGCGCTTCCGCATCAGATGATGTAGAAGTGTTTGGATTACCAGTAGTGAACTTTTCTGCTTTAGCAGATTTATGTATAGACGGTGGTGTACAAACTGGCCTTGGTGGCGGAATGCCATCCGGTACTGGAGGTGTATATTCAGGTAATGGAGTTACAGATGGTGGAGATGGTTTGACTTATAGTTTCGACCCAGCCACTGCTACAGCAGGTATCCATTCTTTAACTTATACTTATACAGATGCAACGACTGGTTGTTCAAATTCGACTTCAGATGTAGTGGAAGTGTTTGCTCTACCAGTAGTTACCTTCACAGGGACTTCAGCGGTATGTATTAATGAAGGTGTACAAGCAGGTCTTGGTGGCGGAACGCCATCCGGTACTGGAGGCGTATATTCAGGTCCTGGTGTTACAGATGATGGCGATGGAATGACTTTTAGTTTCGATCCAATCGCAGTAGGAGCAGGAATGCATACCCTTACCTATACTTATACAGATGGTAATGGATGTGAAAATTCAGATACAGATATAATGACCGTTTATGGAGTAACAAATGTGACTTTTACAACAACATTATCAGATTTATGTGAAAATGAAGGACTCCAATCAGGCCTTGGCGGTGGACTACCATCCGGTACTGGAGGTGTCTATTCAGGTGACGGTGTTATCGATGGAGGAGATGGTTTGACTTATGATTTCGATCCAGCGATAGCTGGAGCAGGTACTCATACAATCACTTATTCATTTACAGACGCAAATGGTTGTATTTTTACAGCGTCAGATGATGTAGAAGTAATTGGGCTAACTGGTTTGGCCTTCACAGCAGTGTCTGATGTTTGCGTAGATGCAGGATCTCAGTCTGGCTCAGGCGCGACACCACCAGGTGGAGTATATAGTGGACCAGGAGTAACTGATAGTGGAGATGGAATGAACTATAGTTTTGACCCATCTATAGCTACAGTAGGAACACATACGATTACTTATACCTATACAGATGCGACGACTGGTTGTACAAGTACAGCAACAGATGATGTAGAAGTATTTGATTTACCAACAGTAGCGTTCACTGCACCTGCAGATTTATGCGTAGATGCCGGAGTACAAGCAAGCTTAGGCGGCGGTACCTCAACGGGTGGCGTATATAGTGGAGCAGGCGTTACAGATGATGCAAATGGCATGACATATAGTTTTGACCCAGCGGCAGCGGGAGTTGGAGTACATACAATAACATATGCTTATACGGATGGAAATGGTTGTATGAATTCAGCGTCAGATGATGTAGAGGTGTTCGATTTACCAGTAGTAACATTTACAGCACCATCAGATCTTTGTGTAGATGCAGGTGTCCAAGCTGCCTTAGGTGGCGGTACATCAACAGGTGGTGTATATAGTGGAGCAGGCGTAACAGATGATGCAAATGGCATGACATATAGTTTTGATCCAGCGGCAGCTGGAGTTGGAGTACATACGATTACGTATGATTATACGGATGGAAATGGTTGTATGAATTCAGCGTCAGATGATGTTGAAGTGTTCGATTTACCAGTAGTAATGTTCACTGCACCATCAGATCTTTGTGTAGATGCAGGCGTCCAAGCTACCTTAGGTGGCGGTACATCAACAGGTGGTGTATATAGTGGAGCAGGCGTAACAGATGATGCAAATGGTATGACCTATAGCTTTGACCCAGCAGCAGCTGGAGTTGGAGTACATACGATTACGTATGATTATACGGATGGAAATGGTTGTATGAATTCAGCGTCAGATGATGTTGAAGTGTTCGATTTACCAGTAGTAATGTTCACTGCACCTGTAGATTTATGTATAAATGAAGGTAATCAAACAGGACTTAGTGGAGGAACTCCAGCTCAGGGAGCTGTTATAGGAGATGTGGGTGTATATTCAGGCCCTGGTGTAACAGATGGCGGCGATGGAACTTCTTATAGTTTTGACCCAGCCTCAGCTGGACCTGGAACGCATACGATTATGTATACTTATACAGATGCTAATGGCTGTAGCGCTTCAGCGACAGATGATGTAGTAGTGTTTGGAATAACACCAGTAACATTTACCGCACCATCAGATTTATGTATTGATGGTGGCGTACAAGCTGGCCTTGGTGGTGGAATGCCAACAGGTGGCGTATATAGTGGAGCAGGAGTTACAGATGATGCAAATGGTATGACCTATAGCTTTGACCCAGCAACTGCTGGAGCAAATACCCATACCATTACTTACACCCATGTAGATGGCAATAGCTGTACAAATTCAGCGTCAGATGATGTAGAAGTATTTGCTTTACCAGTAGTGGCTTTTACGCCACCTTCAGGTTTCTGTATTGATGCAGGAGTACAAGCAGGTTTAGGCGGTGCTACCCCAATGGGTGGTGTTTATAGCGGTGATGGTGTTACAGATGATGGCAATGGTATGACTTATAGCTTCGACCCAGATGGAATATCAACAGGCGTTGGGAATTATACTCTTACCTATACCTATACAGATGGTAATGGTTGTACAGCAGCAGCTTCTGGAACGACAGATGTTTTTGCTTTACCAACAGTAACCTTTTCGGGTACGCCTGATTTCTGTGTAGATGCAGGAGTACAAGCAGGTCTTAGTGGTGGTTCACCAGCAATGGGAGCAGCTTCAGGAGATATGGGAGTTTACTCAGGTCCTGGCGTAACGGATAATGGAGATGGAACTTTTGACTTCGATCCAGCAGCAGCTGCTGCAGGTCCAACAACATTGACTTACACCTATACAGATGGTGATGGTTGTGAAGCTTCAGCTACAGATGACATAGTTGTATTTGGTCTATCAATCGTAACTTTTGTTGCACCATCAGATTTATGTATTGATGCAGGCGTACAATCTGGCTTGACAGGAGGAACACCACCAGGAGGAATCTATGGCGGACCAGGTGTTACAGACAATGGAGATGGCACTTATGATTTTGACCCATCCGCAGCAGGAGCAGGCGTACATACGCTTAGCTACACGCATACAGATGGTAATAGTTGTACTGTTGTAAAAACAGATGATGTAGAAGTATTTGCTTTGCCGGTTGTGATGTTTACAGCACCATCTGATTTATGTGTAGATGCAGGAGTTCAAGCAGCCTTAGGAGGCGGAATGCCAACAGGCGCAGGAACTTACTCAGGTACTGGCGTATCTGATAATGGAGATGGAACTTATGATTTCGATCCATCCGGAGCTGGAATAGGAACGCATACTATTACGTTCACTTATACAGATGGCAATGGCTGTAGTGCATCCACAACAGATGATGTAGATGTATTTGGGTTACCAACAGTTACTTTTACAGCGCTATCTGATTTATGTGGAAATGCAGGAATTCAATCAGCCTTGAGTGGCGGAATGCCGGCTGGAGCAGGCGGAGTTTACGCAGGCACTGGTGTAACGGATAATGGAGATGGAACTTTTGATTTCGACCCATCCGGAGCGGGAGCAGGAACACATACCATTACGTTTACTTATACAGATGGCAATGGCTGTAGCGCATCCACAACAGATGATGTAGAAGTATTTGCAAATCCAACAGTAAGCTTTATAGCACCAGCGGATATTTGTATAGAAGATGGAGTGCAAACTGGTCTTATGGGAGGTACTCCAGCACAAGGAACAGTAACTGGTGATGTAGGAGTCTATTCTGGCACAGGAGTAACAGATGATGGTAATGGAATGACCTATAGTTTTGATCCATCTGGAGCAGGAGTAGGGACTCATACTATTACTTATACCTATACTGATGAGAATGGATGTCAAGGTTCTGCTTCTGATGATGTAGAAGTTATTGTATGTCACACATTTGCAGCTGCATTCGAATCAACATGGGAAGTAGGTGCTGGTGAGTCCATTACGATACCTACGAATCCTGGATTTAGCTACAATTATACAGTAGATTGGGGAGATGGTACAATGACGACTCATAACGGCGATGCTACGCATACTTATTCTTCTGCAGGAGTGAAAGTTGTTAAAATAGACGGAGATTTTCCAGCAATCTATTTCAACAATGCTGGAGATAAGGATAAAATAAGAGCAGTGGTAAAGTGGGGTGATATTGCTTGGGAGAGTATGGAAAGAGCATTCTCAGGAGTTTCTAACTTCTATATAATCTCACCTGATGATCCAGATTTATCAGGAGTGACCAATATGTCAAGAATGTTTTTTAATGCTACCAATTTCAATGAATTTAGTAATATTGATAGTTGGGATGTATCAAACGTAACAGACATGTCTGCAATGTTTCAGTTAGCAAGTAATTACAATGGTAATATTGATAATTGGAATGTATCGAATGTAGAGAATATGTCTGCAATGTTTGCATTTGCAAGTGTCTTCAATCGAGATCTAAGTAGTTGGGATGTATCAAGCGTAACAGACATGTCTTCCATGTTTACCTTGGCTGGTGCTTTTGATCAAGATCTTGGTGGCTGGGATGTAGAAATGGTAACTACGATGAAGGATATGTTGACCTTGAGTGGTCTGTCAGATTCAAATTATGATAACACCCTTATTGGTTGGGAATCTCAAGCAGTTCAAAATGGAGTGGAATTAGGGGCAATCTCATTGGAATATTGTGCTGGCGATGCTGCAAGAACGGCTCTTAAGAATAGTCATAGTTGGGATATTACTGGTGATGCAAAATCATGTCCAGTTATCGGCTTTACCGTACCATTCATAACGACTTGGGAAACGACATCTGCGAATGAGGATATTTTAATCAAAACAGCAGGTGGCGGATTTGACTATACAGTTGACTGGGGTGATGGGAATATCACATCTGGACACACTACAAGTGCAACGCACAGTTATGTCGCTCCAGGAGTACATACAGTTCAAATAACTGGAGTCTTTCCACAAATCTATATGATGGGAGCAGGTGCAAGTAGACCGAAATTGAAGAGTATAGAACAATGGGGAGATAATGAATGGAGAAGTATGGGTTATGCTTTTGCTAATGCAGTGAATGTTGTGAATAATGCTACTGACATTCCTAATACTTCGAATGTGCAAACGATGGCTTATATGTTCTATAACGCCAAACAGTTTGATGCAGATCTGGGTAGTTGGGATATAGAAAATGTTACATCAATGACACATGCCTTATCTTACGCTGGATTGAGTACCTCAAACTATGACAATACCTTAATCGGTTGGGAAAGTCAAAGTGTAAAATCAGGTGTAAGGTTAGATGCACGTACCTTGGAGTATTGTTCAGCAATTGTTGAGCGTGGTAATTTGATAGCCAATAGTAGTTGGACAATTTATGGAGACAGTCAATGTCCTTTACCAATGCAATCGATTTCAAATCAAATTGCTACTCTAAATGGAGAAGAAGTTGAATTGAGTACTACCACTTTCGAACAGGTGAGAGTATTTCCAAATCCAACGAATGGCGAATTGACGATGGTCTATGATTTATCAACTGACCAAGAAGTAGAAATACTAGTAAGAGATGTAACTGGTAAGTTACTATACAAAGTAGAGCAGATGGGTGTTGCAGGCGAAAATCAAGCAACCCTTAATTTGTCAGCGAATAAAAACGGCATGTACCTACTGCAATTAACGAATGGCGAGCAAAGTCTCACCAAGAGGGTAGTGAAGCAGTAGAAGATTAGATTTCAGAGTTTATGTTAGATAGCCCTGTCGCATTTGCGGCAGGGCTTTTTTATATGAAATAAGGAGCGGCGCGCAAGCGAGCCACTCCTTTTCAAACTACAAGGAAATTGAAAGAAGGCTGTTGCAAGCCTTCTGCTGTCGATCTTATTTTTCTAAGAAAGAGTTTCCTGAAAAAGATATGGATTGAAGGTGAAAATGAAGAGCGTTGGCAGTTTAGCAAAGAGTAAGAAGTCTTAAAAACAAAAGGTGCCAAACCAATGGCAATCCTTCTGTTTTAGTTAAGGCTAAATTTGGTTGAAAGGCATGTCAATTCTACATGCTTGGGTTATACGGGCCAAATTATTCTTTAATGAGTCTATGAGGTGTTTTAGTGAATTGGGAAGTGTTTTGAGCTTTAGGTGGTAGGCTGTTTGGCATTTTAGACGCTGCCCTTTTTGATAGTCACTTTAATTTTTAAAATATTTAATAAAATATAAATTGATTGCAATTAATTGATGTTCAGTGTTTTAAAAATTTGAATAAATAACAAATTATAAAAAATTAAATTTTATTGGTCGTTGTTGGTAAATAATTTGAATGTAATTTAATTCACAGATGTTGAATTTGTACTTTCGCTTTCGAACTCCACGACGGCCTGTACACAAGGTCATTTTACTTACTATGAGCAAAATACTTTCAAGTTATGATTGATTTCTGTCATCTACATTGTCACACTCAATATAGTTTGCTGGATGGTGCCAGTGAAATTGGTACCATGATGGACAAAGCCCTCAACGATGGCCAGCGAGGCGTTGCCCTTACCGATCATGGAAATATGTTTGGGGCATTCAAATTTGTAGCAGAAGCCAATAAACGTGGGCTGAAACCAATCATTGGTTGTGAGTTTTATGTGGTAGAAGATAGGCATAAGAAATCCTTTTTGCGTTCGCAAGGAGAAAAGGATGTTCGATATCATCAATTGATGTTGGCGAAGAATACAACGGGGTATGAAAACCTCACCAAGCTTTGCTCGCTTGGGTACATTCAAGGTTTGTATTCTAAATTTCCACGTATAGATAAGGAGTTGATTTTGCAATACCATGAAGGGATTATTGCAACGAGTTGTTGTTTGGGTGCGGAGGTTCCTCAAGCGATTTTGAGAGGAGATATCGAAGGTGCAGAAAAGAAATTGAAGTGGTGGATTGACGTTTTTGGAAAAGAGGATTATTACATTGAATTGCAACGCCACCGTGGTTTAGAAAACATTGATCAACTCGGTGTAAGTCAAGAAGATATCAATCAGCAGTTATTAATATTTGCAAAAAAATACGACCTCAAAGTCATAGCGACCAATGACTCGCATTATGTCGAAGAAGAGGATGCGCCATCACATGATATCCTTTTATGTGTGAACACGAATAGTCTGATTGAAGAGGAGAAACGGTTTAAATTTCCATCAAACGATTTCTTCTTTAAGACAAAAGATGAAATGAATTCCATCTTCAAAGATGTGCCACAAGCGCTGGACAATACGATGGAGATTTTTGATAAAATTGAGCCACTGACATTGGCGCGGGATGTATTATTGCCTGCCTTCCCTGTTCCAAAAGAATTTAAAACGCAAGATCAATTTCTTCGTCACTTGACGATGGTTGGTGCGAAAAAACGATACGGCGATATCACTGCTCCGATTCAAGAACGATTGGATTTTGAGTTAGAAGTTATCCGTAAATCTGGGTACCCTGGGTACTTTCTGATTGTTCAGGATTTTACAACAGTTGCTCGTGATATGGGCGTATCGGTTGGTCCAGGTCGGGGTTCAGCTGCGGGTTCTGCCGTGGCTTATTGTTTGGGAATTACTAATATTGACCCGATTAAGTATGATCTACTTTTTGAGCGGTTTTTGAATCCAGAACGGGTTTCGATGCCCGATATTGATATTGATTTTGATGATCAAGGACGGGACGATGTTATCAATTATGTTTTGGAAAAATATGGTCGAAATCAGGTCGCACAGATTATTACTTATGGTACGATGGCTGCAAAATCATCGCTTCGTGATGTTGGTCGGGTGATGAATATTCCACTTTCGGATGTAGATAGAGTTGCCAAAACTTTCCCACAAACTTTGGGTGCTAAACTGAGCCAAGTATTGGCGGACGGAGGTGTTGCTTCTAAATTAAAAGGTAAACTCACAGGGGAAGATGTAGAGAGAGCTGCGAAATTTAGAGAACTGGCAGCAGGGAATGATGACATCGCAAAGATGATTGGTCAAGCCAAAAAGCTCGAAGGTTCGGTTCGTAATACTGGAATTCATGCTTGTGGAATCGTGATTACGCCAGATGATATTACCAACTACGTTCCTGTTACAGTTGCGAAAGATAGTGGTCTTTTGGTTTCGCAATTTGATAACTCAGTAGCAGAGGATGCTGGATTGTTGAAAATGGATTTCTTGGGTCTCAGAACCCTTTCGATTATAAAAGATGCCGTCCGATTAGTAAAAGAAGTGCAAGGCGTCGAGCTAAGTATTGATGAAGTCGATCTGGAAGACGAAAAAACATACGAACTTTTTCAAAAAGGAGAAACCGTCGGAGTGTTCCAATATGAGAGTAGCGGAATGCAGAAGTATCTAAAAGAGCTAAAACCAACTAAGTTTTTGGATATCATTGCGATGAATGCCTTGTATCGTCCTGGCCCGTTGGAGTACATTCCAAACTTCGTTGCTCGTAAGAATGGTACAGAGAAGATCGCCTATGATTTGCCAGAGATGAAGGAATACTTAGAGGAGACTTACGGTATCACGGTCTATCAGGAGCAAGTGATGTTGCTTTCGCAAAAACTTGCCAACTTTACTAAAGGTGAGGCCGATATGTTGCGGAAAGCGATGGGTAAGAAGATTAAAAAAATGTTGGATAAAATGTATCCAAAATTTGTAGAAGGCGGAGAGAAGAACGGTCACCCAAAAGAAATTTTAGATAAAATTTGGAAGGATTGGGAAGCATTTGCGAGTTACGCATTTAACAAATCGCACTCGACTTGTTATGCATTCGTAGCATTCCAAACTGCTTTTTTGAAAGCCAATTACCCGTCTGAATTTATGGCGGCGGTTTTGACAAATAACCGTAGCAATATTTCTTCGATTAGCTTCTTCTTACGCGAATGTCGTCGTATGGGAATTGAGGTGTTGAGCCCAGATATCAACGAATCTCAACCGAAATTTACGGTTACAAAAGACGGACATATCCGATATGGTTTTGAGGCATTGAAAGGAGTAGGAGAGGGACCTGTTGGAGAGATTTTAATAGAAAGAAAAGAAAACGGACCATTCAAATCAATGGTCGATTTTACAAAAAGATTAGATTCGAAATCAGCAAATAAGAAGGTATTGGAATCACTGGTTTTAGGTGGTGCTTTTGATTTGTTTGAACACCACAGAGCACAATATTTCGCACCTTCTGAAAAGTACTCAACTTACGTTGAACATGTAACAAAGTATGGTCAGGCCTTTCAGGAACGGTCGGCTTCATCTGC
>CALHBQ010000115.1 GCA_937930815.1 uncultured Saprospiraceae bacterium
GTATGAAGCAGGTTTGATTACTTATATGAGAACGGATAGCACGACTTTGAGTGCGACGGCGATTGGAGCGATTGCAGATGAAATTCAGAATGCATATGGTGCCAATTACGTCAAAACAAGACAATATAAAAGTAAGAAAGCGGGCGCTCAAGAGGCTCACGAAGCCATCCGTCCTACTTATTTTGAAAATCATACAGGTGGAGCAGATTCTGATCAAACGCGTTTATATGAGCTAATTTGGAAGCGAACAGTTGCTTCTCAAATGGCAGAGGCGGAGTTGGAAAAAACAATTGTTCAAATTGGAATTTCTGGTGCACCAGGTCAAAATTTGAAAGCAGAAGGAGAGGTTTTGAAATTCGATGGTTTCCTAAAAGTTTACCTCGAATCGAAAGACGATGACGATGATTCTGAAGAAAAAGGAATTTTACCTCCATTGACTTTAGCTCAAAAATTGGAGTTGAAAAATGTGACAGGTACAGAGCGTTTTACACGTCCTCCAGCACGTTACACTGAGGCAACTTTAGTAAAGAAATTGGAGGAAATGGGCATCGGCCGACCTTCAACTTATGCGCCAACAGTTACCCGTATCATGGATGAAACCAAAGGGTACGTCATCAAAGAAGAGCGAGAAGGAAACTTGCGAAAATATGCCGTACTGACCCTTGCCAATAACGAAATAAAAGAAGAAACGCAGTCAGAAATGACTGGTGCTGTCAAAAATAGATTGATTGCTTCTGACCTCGGAATGATTGTTACAGATTTTCTGGAAGAGCATTTTGCTGGAATTATGGACTACCAGTTTACGGCGAATGTGGAGAAGGAATTTGATGTTATTTCAGAAGGTGGAATGGAATATTCCAAAATGCTTGGGAAGTTTTATCACCCATTCCATGAAACAGTAGAGGATACCAAAGAAAACGCAAAACGTGCGAGCGGTGAGCGTATTTTAGGTAAAGATCCTGAAAGTGGAAGAACGATTTTGGTAAGACTTTCTCGATTTGGCCCAGTGGTTCAAATTGGTGCGCCTGATGAATTGGAGGAAGATGAAAAACCAAAATACACCAACTTGGCACCTGGTATGTCAATGGAAACGGTAACCTTAGAAGATACAATTGACCTTTTCAAGTTGCCAAGAGAAATGGACCCTTACAATGGTCAATCCGTTACAATTTCGTCAGGCCGTTTTGGCCCTTATATCAAAACAGGTGATGATTTGAATGTAACGATTCCAAGGGGTGAAGATCCGTTGACCTTAACTCAAGAACGTGCAAACGAGTTGATTGATGAGAAGCGTAAAGAAATGGAGCCAGTCGCTCATTATAAAGATTTGCCCATTACTAAAGGAGCAGGACGCTTCGGTCCGTTTTTGAAATGGAACGGCTTTTTTGCCAACGTTAGTAAAAAGTATGATTTTGAAAATCTGACGCAAGAAGAGATTTTGGAAATCGTAATGGCGAAAGAAGAAAAAGAAGCGAATCGCTACATTTTACGTTGGCCAGAGTTGAAATTATCTGTTCAGAATGGAAGATGGGGGCCGTTTATCAAATACGATAAAAAGAAACCTATCCAACTCAAACATGAGGATGGCAAACGTATGACGCCAGAGGAAGGAGCGCTACTTACTTTGGAACAGGTCAAAAAAATGGCTGATTTCAAAGAAAAGAAGAAGAAAAAGCCAGCTAAGAAAAAAGCGAAGCCTAAAGCAAAGGCGAAATAGCTTTTTCGAAATTGACATAAAAAAAACCGAAGTGCGAAAGCACTTCGGTTTTTTTATGCGTACGCGGAACTTCAGTTCCGCAGTTATTCATTTTTTTTGCAAAGATGATAAGTAAAATTCCTCCTAATTTTTATCAATTATAACATTTTACTATCTTTCGATTGTGAGTTTAATATAGTGGACCCTTGGTTTCTTAATAATTGCCTCCTATGAAATATCGAAACATAATTCTTCTATTGCTTTTTTGCGTTCAACTTAGTAGTCAAAGTTCATTTATCAAAACTATTGATCACACATCTTCTTTACCACTTTTTGGCCTTGAAATTGGAAAAGACGATAGACTATCCATTTTAGACATGTTGGGGTTTAGCGGACCTAATGAACACTTTAAAATTCTCAATCTATCTCCAATGGGAGAATTTGATTCTGGCTTTTCAGAAAATATTGATTCAATTCCAATGATGTTTGCTTTCAAATACTTTCAGGGGAATGAAGAAAATAGATTGGTTTCATTTTTCCCGATAACATCAGATCCAAATCTTACTCCAGGATTATTTTGTCTGAACATAGAAAATAACTCATTCTGGAGCAGAAAACTTGCCAATTTAAATGTGAATTTACTAATACCCACGTCCATTTCAAGAACAAATGGTTTCGTTATATCAGGATTAGTTTCTTTCGATAGTATCTTAAATGGTTTCAAAGGTGGTTTAGGAGCTTTTGATTTGCTTACAGGAAAACCTGTTTGGGCATTTCGTTATTTCCCATCCCCCAATCCATTAAGTGGCTTAACCACCATAAGAATTACTGATAAACCTGACGGAAATATTTCATTAATTCTTCTTACTTCTGATGATTTGGGAAATAGTCGTTATGGGCTATCAACTTTTTTACCAAATGGTGAAATGATTGACAATATAGTTCTTTCGCAAGATGCGGATAATATAGAATTCTTGGTAGAACAAAATTATGGAGTTGATAATAATGGAAACTCGTATGTAGTAGGTATTTCAGGCAACAAAATTAGCGGTGACAGCATCGAAAAGCCCTTCATCGCCAAATTCGATTCCAACCTCGACCTCGTTTGGGCAAAAAGACTATTCGCAGAAAACTTCCCTTATGAAGGTTTAAAACATCGTGTCTTCCCAAATGGAGAAGTGATTTTTGTTTATAATACAGACGGCGACTTACCAGTTATTGTTGGCAAATTAGACCCTGATGGTAATTTACTTTGGCATCGTGGCTATTCCTTTTTCAATCCAGAAATCCAGATTGGTTCAGATGGTTCGATTTATTTTTTAAGTCCACAGCGGTATTTGCCAGATGGCACTTCTGAGGCCGCTACACTTTTAGCGAAAGCTGACCCAAATGGAGATATTGATAGTTGCCCTCAATTTGATGCTTGTTTGACTTTGTTTGATATGGATATTCCTTACGAAAGATGGGATTGGATACGGGAGCCAGCTGATACTTTTGGAACTTACAATGCGACTATAACGCCTTTCACAACGACGACTGAAGATTACTGTGGAACTCCAGCTCCACCAACTGCTTTTTTTACACTTCCAGATACGGTTTGCCAATCGACAACCTTAGAACCTGATAGCCTTAATAACCAACTTGCTCATGCTGCTCAGTGGACGATTACTGGTCAAAATTTCGACATGGAAATAGAAGATAATACCTGGCAAATTCAATTTACCGAACCAGGCGAATATCAAATCGAACAAGA
>CALHBQ010000116.1 GCA_937930815.1 uncultured Saprospiraceae bacterium
AATTCCTGGTAATTGATTTCCTTTTTCATCTTTTAAAGGAACGACTACGGCGTGTACACCGTGGTTTTGACCATTGACAATTAGCTGGCAAAAAACAGAGGCAATTTCTCCGTGTAGGGCATTTCCAATGTATTCTTTTCCAGCTCCATAATCAGGCGTATTGATGATAAACTCCTGTGTATCAGGGTTATAAGTCGCAGTTGTTTCTAATCCACGGACGTTTGAACCATGACCTGTTTCTGTCATTGCGAAACAACCCAACAACTCTACTTTTCCAGTTTTTGTTAAATATTTTTCGTGATGCCTTTTGGTTCCAAGTTCCAATACGCTTCCTCCCCACAAACCGACTTGGACTCCAAATTTGATGGCTAAACTCAAATCATGGTAGCCCATTGTTTCAAAAACTCGGATGTACTTTGCCATGCTTCCTTCTCCGCCATATTCTTTCGGGTAGGCCAATGTGCCCAAACCTTGATCGGCTAATAATTTACACCATTCCAAAACTCTTAATCTGAATTCTTCTTTGTTTCTAACTGTTTTCAATTCAAAGGCTGGGTCTTTCAAAAGCGTCATCGTTTTACGTCTGATATCAGCAAACTCGCCATCGAGCAAATCGGTCATTTTATCAACCTTAAAACAGGTATTGCACTCCTCTTCTTCAACTTGTTTTAGGTCGGCTACATCTGGAAAAATTGAATGGTAACTTCCCATATCCACTAATCCTAAAATGCTTTCCAAATCGACTAAAGCTGCTTTGGTTTCGTCGGCTTCCCATAGCTCTGCATCTTTATGTCGCGCTACCCCAGCCTTTCCCATTGCCAATGCCAAATCCGCCATTGACTTTCTTTTTTCGGCTGGCAAATTGATGGCTGCTCTTTTCATTTCGAGCTCCCAAAGTTTTACATCTTCGATACTTGGTGGTCGGGTTGGATTGCTCCATTTTTTTAAAGTTTCTAAATCTTCTTTTGTTAAAAAAGGAAGGGTTACCACTTTCTTTTTTAGCATTTTTAATTCAGAAGGACTGAGGACTCGGTCGGCCCATGCGACATATAATAATGGTATTAAACTTTGAACTCCTGGAGTGAATTGAGATGGATTGGTAGACATTGAGTATGTTTTATTTTTTAGAAGTTGTTTGAAGCTTCATTTCAAGCTGCAAATCCACGCTTCAGAAACCTAAAAAAGGCTTTTTAAAGAGACGTAGGAATACTATGCCTAATTAAAAACCAATTTTTAGAACTCTAAATCCTGAATTTTCGCTTCTGAACTAAAGCTTCAAACAACTTCTTGATGCAATTTAGACGGTATATTTTTATTTTAATAACGGAAATTGAAAAGGTATGTTTAAAAATGTTTTGGGATAACGTGCCCGAAGGATGAAGTGGAACGCGGAGGACGCGGATACACGCAGATTTTCACGGATTTTAATTAAAACGTGTACACGTATATTTAGAAAAAATCCGCGAGTATCCGTGTTAATCAGCGTCATCCGCGTTCCACTTCGTCATAAGCGCTTAGTTCATTATCGTCACATTTCCTTTGATGATATTTTGACCAGCAGGATCTAATTTCAATACAAAATAATACGTTCCGTGCGGTAATTCTTTGTCAGAATTATTTTGGCCTCGCCAGTTGTTTTGGTAAGGTTGTGCTTTGAAAACGACATCACCCCATCGGTTGAAGATTTGTAAATCTGCATTTGGATGCGCTCCATTGCCGATAGATTCAAAGAAGAATTCGTCGTTTAAGCCATCTCCGTTTGGCGTGATTACGTTTGGAACATCATTGAGAATTTCGATTCCTTCGAATGAAATAGTTACGGTTGCTTGGCTACATAAATCAGGACAAGCGACACTACAAATTTCATATTGAAAATCGACGCCAATTGCGTTTTCGCCGATGTATTCGTATCTGAATTGACCATTATCAAGGTCAACCAAATTTCCAACTTGAGGAATATTTAAAATTTCTACCGTGTATTCATTGCGGTCAATTGGCACATTATCATTGCTCAAAATATTGAAGGCAACCGATGTTTGACCAGCCTGTGCTTGCACTATATCATCTTCAGTCAATGGACTTTCTGCAAAAGTAACTTGAAGGGTATCTGAGCTATAATTTGGACAATCCATCGCTGAAAGTGACCAAACGAATGTATTCCTTCCTGGCAAGAGATTTAGAATATCTGTATTGCCTAAAGTAGCATCTTCCAACTCAGCGCCTACTGTCAATATTTTCCATTCACCCGTTACATCTGCTGGTAAATTTGCTTCAAGTTGTCCTCCATTTTCACAAACAGAAAAATCTGAACCTGCATCTGCGGAAGGCAAATTGAAAGAGAAAATCACTTCTGTTTCAGCCGTTGATTCACAACCAGTTGTTGGGTCAGTTAAGGTCAATGTATAAATTCCTGGTTGATCAACCGTTGGCATTGAGGTGTCATCACCAGAAACGATATTTCCACCTTGAGCATCTTCCCAATCATATTCTCCTAAATCCGAACCGCTCGCATCTAATTGGATTGAGCCACCACAACCAATCGTATCCATTGGGCTTAAAACGATATTTGGACCAGTGGTATCTCTTTCGACAAAAATGGAATCAATAGCATCGCAGCCATTCAGTTCATTTAAAATTGATAAAAAGTAAAGGCCACTTTCATCAACGGTTGCGACCAAATCAGAAGAATCGACAAAGTTACCTATGTCGGTATTCCATGAAAACGAAACATCATTTCCATTTGTCGAAGCAGAACCATCTAATTCAATCTCACTTGAAGTACAATCGATAAAAGCAGAATCTGGCAAAATGGCTAATGGCGCCATCGTATCTTGCTCCACTGAAATCGAAGCCAAATCGCTACAGCCATTATCTGTTTCTACTTCAAAAAAGTATTCACCAGGTTGATCAATCTCAACAAATAGATTAGTCGTATCTGTAAGGAAATTTCCATCACTGGTAAACCATCTAAGTGTTGGTGCTCCAGTATTATTTGCTATCAACCCGGTTAACTGTATTTGCTTATTTTCACAACTTAAAATATTGGTAGCCGTGATGTCAGCTTCTGGAATTTGTGGTTCTGTAACCGTAATTCTAACTTCAGAATCACATCCATTCCGTAAATTTTTTGCAATTAGAATATAGGTTCCGGGGCCACCCACCGTAGTATTTCTAAAGTTGGAAGGTCCTGTAATAATGCCATCATTGGTTGACCAAGAATATTCTACTGGAAAAGTTGAAATATCTTCAACCAAAATATCTAAAGACGTTTCGTGACAAGGAAATTCTAATTGAAAATTGACCGGAACCAATGATGGTGTTTCGAAATCTCCAAAAACAGTAATCGAAGAAATGTTTCTACAATTTGTTTGGCGGTTATAAACTTCCAAAGCATAGGTCCCTGGCTCATCAATCGTTGGCGTCAAGGTATTCCAATTACTAACGATATTTCCATCATTGGTGTACCAATAATGTTCGAAAGTTGGGCCCTGAGGAGCATTCGCACCTGTAATAATCAATTCAGTAGTATTACAATCTAAAGTCAAATCTGGCCCTGGATCAACAAATGGCAAATCTGATCCACCAAAAACTCTAATCGAATCTTTCGCTTCGCAACCATTTCGTTCATCAATAACGGTTATGAAATAAAACCCTGGAGCATTAACTGTTGGTATCAATGAGTTTTCACCACCAACAAAAAATCCATCCATTGTCGTCCATTCGTAAGAAAACTCCATTCCTTCTGAAGAACCTGCACCATTAAGGTTTTGCTCTAATGTATCACAGGTAATAACTTTTATACCTCCTGCCTCTGCAGTTGGTTCCGTAAAATTGGAGCCTATAGTGACCGAAGTAGTTGCCGAACATGAAGTTTCGGTATCAACCACTTCTAATTCATAAGTTCCTGGTTGGTCAATCGCTGGAAAAGGTGTATCCTCATTTCTAACAATATTTCCATCATTCGTTGACCAATTGAATTCTATATTGTTTCCAACAGTCGAGTTGGTTGCATCAATATTTCTAATTGGATTGTAGCAATTTAATTCAAAAGATTGCCCTGCATCTGCTGTTGGTGGAATCGCATTTTCTAAATCAATAACCGTTCTACTACAACAACCAGTAGCGGCATCAGTTACATTCAAAATATAAACACCTGTACCTTGAACTGTAGGTTCCAAGGTCGTTGCGCCACTTACAATTTGTCCTCCAGTCGTAATCCATTCATAGGTGTATCCACCTTGTGAAGAACCGTTTCCATCTAATTGAACTGGCGAATTGAGGCAATCAACTACTGCATCCTGATTAATGGTTGCAGTTGGTGCACCTGGATCATCTAATACAATTTCGAAGATCTTTTCATAAACTCTCGGTGGATTTGAGCTGTCGGTAATCGTTATGGTATAAAAACCTTCCGTCAAACCCGAGATGTCTTCAGTCGTTTCGTTATTGCTCCATTTGATATTTAGCGGTTGCAAACCTCCAATCACATTCACGTCAATTGCACCCAAATCTTTGGTTGTACAAGTGGTATTTTGTACGCTAATCGTTTCAGCAAAAAAGTCGTTGATAGTTACTTTTCCACCATTCACTTCTACCCCAACGTTTTGATTTCCTGAAATAGAACTTACGGCTCTACTGCTGAAAGTAGATTCAATATTGGTCATTTGCCCTGGGTCGCCGATGGCAGTGAAACAGAGTTGAAAAATGGTTTCTCCATTTGAAACAAAAGCTCCAAAATTGGTTGGATCATTCCAAAAAACATTTAGCATTCCAACTGAAACATTATCGGTATCGAAGTTATTTGAACTAAAATCATCCAAAGCAAAAGTATTGGCAAATTCGTATTGCAAAACAGTTTCATCCCACTCAAAAGCAAATTCAAATTCGGTTATTCCGAAAAAGTATTCAGATGCTACATCTATGCAAAACTGGTCTCCTTTATCAATTGTCGTATCTGGAAAAAGCAAGGTAACTGGTTGAAAATCAATGGTTACGGAACCGTTTCCTGTTTCAACAATCATTGGTCTTTTGAATTGGTCGGCCGCACTGATTTGATTAGGAATACCCACAAAAGTAACCGTCGTCGTGGTTACTGGAACAGCCTGCGCATTGAAACAAACTTCAAAAAGTGTTTCTCCATCTGCCATCGTAATTCCATCTCGATCGGGCGAAGACCAGATGATTGGAAGAATCCCTGAAGCCACATTCGACACATCGAAATTGATACCCGCGATATTTTCAATTCCAATGCCTGTGTAATCCATTTCTGAAGCATCCCATGCCATTGAAAATTGGAAACCTTGGATATTATCGAAATCTTCTGCTGATACTTTTACACAAGCATTTCTTGCAACTGGCGTCGCAAATTCTTGAGAAGCGAATATTTTCAACGTATCAATTACGGCATCCGTAACGGTAACACTTCCT
>CALHBQ010000117.1 GCA_937930815.1 uncultured Saprospiraceae bacterium
ATTTTCAAACCATATTCAACTGACGAATAACTCATCCAACTACCTCCACCCACAATTGGAGAGGTACTTAAATTTGAAGAAATGTGCCAGCCATTTTCATCAAGTTTTTTCTGACTTTTTTTAAGAACATTTTGGTAAAAACCTTTAGTGTCTTCTTTATTAAAAACGACGGATCCGTAAGATTCGATTGCCAAAATAATGATATTGGGCCGCTGCTCCAATTTCAAATTATCATAAAGATTAAACTGATCAAATGATTGATCCTTCAAGGCAGTTAGGAATTTTCGCGCCACCAAAGATTGACTTAAATTATCCCAGAAACGAAAGAGCGGCGAAGGAAAAGCAAGCGGTGCATAGTTTTCTCTTTTGTACCGATAGGAGGTGTACAGCCCAAACAAAACGAAAAGGAAAGCCAAACCTTTATCCGCTAATGAAAGCGTTAGACCTTGAATAACAGATGTATAGTGAAAAACCAAATAACCCAAACCAACAAGGGTTCCCAACAGCAAAAACATTCCCAAAGAAAATAGAATTTTATTGGGGTAATAAAAGATATCGATTCCAGATTTAATGATAGTCAAGTCGTTGTACAAAACAGGCTTTACGACATATATTTTTGCTATCGAGTAATGATAGATCTGGTAAATCAATCCGATTAAAAATATGGTAATAAGCAGGGCGATCGTAAACTTATTTGGAAATAAATAAACCAATAAACTTCCCAATGCAAAGTCGCCATTCACACGAAAGAGGTCATAATTTGTTCTAAAAAACGGATAACCAATTTTTCTTTTCGTAGTTAATTTTTGGAATCCTTTTCGTGGAAAAAAATCTGTTTCTTTGAAATAGAGGAGATAAAGCGGAATAAAAAAGAGCAGGTTCAAAAAAAAGAACCAAAGCCAAAAACTGATATTTAAAACGGCGCCGTGAATCATGTTTTTTCAATTTCTAAAACTTGGTAAGCCATTTCCTCACGAGCATATAAAATGTCCAATGCCAATCCACCGCGCATGATTTTCCAAAATTTCCCCTTTCCCAAAACAGCACCAAACATTGTCAAAACATGAAGCATCATATATCTACTCCAAAGGCCAAAAATATTCTTTTCAACCATAAATGGATTTAAATCATGGAGCGTTATTTTGTATCTTGATTGGGCACAATGCTCTGTATAATCCTCAACTGAAAATATTTCTTTAAGTACCCAATCTTTTGCCAAGGTGCGAGTCAAAGAGCCTTCATTTTTACCCGTAAAATAATCTTCAACGATGATGATTTTACCTTTTGGAGCAAGACTATTCTGTAAGTTTTTAAGAGAGGTTTCTAAATTCATCGTATGCTTCAATGACTCCACAGCGATAATGAGTTCGTATTTCTCAGAAAGCGATTCATCAAAGCTTTGAACTTTAAATTTCACCCGATCTTCTAAGCCTTTTCCTTTTGAAATGGCGTTTGCCAAAGCAACTTCTTTTTCACTCAAACTAATCCCTAAAACCGAACAAATTGTGCGATTAGAAAGATAAAAACTGCCGTAGCCAACACCACAACCTGCGTCCAATATTTTGCCTTCAGTGGGTAAGTCAATATTTGCAAAAATCCAATCATATAGATCCTCAAATTCAGCATCAAAATTCAGCCGTTTATGAATTGGATAAGTGGTGGGTTTGATTTTGGATTCTACCCGAAACAGTGTGTTGTAAACATCTTTGACGTTCTGTTCGGACATATCTATTTTTTGCGTAAAACAAAGATGAATTCGTAGGCATTTTCGAGTGGTACGAATCCTTTTTTAGGCGTTTTGTAATCAGGGTGAAAAATCCCTAAACCTAAATAGCGCCAAATGCGCATTCTACCCCATTGATCAGATACGACCTGCTCAATTTCAAAACCGACTTTTCTAAAAATATCTGACCACTCCTCGAGCGTTTTCGCGCCTTGATGTCCTGCTTCATTTTTGAGACCCATTCCATTTTTGACGAGCTTCCAAGTAGCGCGGTTGGAATTCCTGACCATGTAGCAATATTTCGCAGTTGATTTGCCGACGCGAAGTTGTTCTTTGAGTGCATTTTCCAAATTGATAATACGCTCCAAAGAACCAAGGCAAGTAATCATATCCATCGAATTATCATCGAAAGGAAGTGCTTCCGCATTGCCAACTTTAGCAACAGCTTCGGGTAATATTTCACCGACCGCTTTGATTGCATTTTCAGAAATATCTACTCCATGCAAATTCAAATCATACTGTTTTCCAACCTCCAAAAGACGACCTAAACCACAGGCGACATCCAATAGATTTTGCCCTTTTTGAGGTTTTAATAAATGAAGAAAAATTTCATAAGCTGCCTTTGGACGCAGATATAAATTCCCTCGTTTTTGGTAAGTATTTTCAAACCAATTTTTGATGCGTTCTTGTTCCGCAGTAACTTCACTCATAGGTATCTTCTGATTGATTTTTTATAATTCATGTACGATTCACCAAAGTGATTTTGAAGAAAATCTTCTTCTAAAACCACCTTATAATGCATGTATCCAAAATAAAAAAGGATGCCGAAAAAAAACAAAATATTAGGAAAAATAAAAAGCATTCCTAATATCATAATATGCATTCCCAACAAAATTGGGTTTCTGCTCCTCGCAAATATTCCTGTTTGTTTTAAACTAAAATCATCTCCCTTTTGACTGTTTCGATTTCGAATCAAAAGAGCAGTTGAAAAAGTGAGTATTCTACCCAAAACTACCAAAAGAATTCCGAATAAAAATAACCATTGATTTTGTTGAATCGGCATCTCAAAAAGCAAGGCAATTATTGGAAAAATAAATACGCCAATATTGATTGCAGCAGGTAAACCGAGTAGAAAAATTTTCTTCCAAATCGGCCAATTTTTCACTTCGCCAATTTTTCCTTTTTGCTCCGTTTTTTTTGATGATTCATTTGCTTTATAGCCCAATTGATAAGTAGAAGCTACGCTCGGCACTGGGAAGAACAAAAGTTCTATCACAAGGCTGAAGTAAGCTAAACCTACAATAACTAAGAGGAAAATGTTCATTAAAAAATGGATAAAAATTCTTCAGCAACGATACGCCAAGTTCGACTTTCGAACGGAATATTTTGGGTATATAACTTTTTGTAAGCGGTTTCTTCAGTCATTAATTTTTTTAAAGAATCGGCAAATGACTCCTTTTCAAAACCATCAAAAAAAACGCCTCCTTTAAAGCTATCAAACTTCTCAAATGCACCCACTTTCGTGGAAACAAATGGCAATCCGCTCGCCAATGATTCTGCCAAGATCATATTATAAGTTTCGAAAAGAGAGGTATTGAGCAACAAATCCGCTTCAATCATCTTCTGATTGACCAATGAGTGCTCAATTGTTCCACGAAAGTGGATTTTTTTTTGCATCCCTGATTCATTGATTTTTTGCACCAAGAGAGAGAGATAATTGGCATCATCTCTATTTCCATAAATATCCAATTCCCAATCTAAATCATTGACCAAAGCCAATCCTTCTATCATCAATTGATACCCTTTCCGCTCTATCACATTGGAGACACTGATGAACTTTCTTGGGACATCAGAAAAGGTTTCTTTTTGCGTATAAACACTTACAGCAGGATCAACAACTGCAATCTTTTCTGATGCGATTTCGAACGTTTTAATAATTTCATTTTTAATAAAATCGCTTGTAACAATCAGTGAAATAGAGTAAAAAAGCTTTCTTTCTATTTGAAAAATGGTTGAATGATTCTGTGCTTTTTCTGGGTCAAAAAAATGAGGCAAATGAATCAATCCATAGATAGAAAAATCAGACTTTTTAGCTAAAACAAAATCTGCTTCTTGAACTAAAAGCAAACTATCAATGAGGACTATGTCATTTGTTTTTACTTCTTTATTAAAAACGTTCTCCAGCCTCTCTTCTTCTTTTAGAAAATGAGCAGATACAGAGCGTCCAAGTTTTCTCAATTCCCTGACTAAGTACTTATTATAAAGATACCCACCAGAAATTTGATCTTCCAAACCAACATTGAAAAGGTGAATCTTACTCATCACTTGTAATATAATGAATCGCAGATTTTCCGAAAGAAATTACGAGTAAAACAGAAATAATTGATAACGCAATCAATCTAATTTTAGGAGGCAAAATAAAAGCTGCTGCCAATATTGTAAACAATGTGCCTGCAATGATACTTGCAAATCGTTGCTTCGG
>CALHBQ010000118.1 GCA_937930815.1 uncultured Saprospiraceae bacterium
TAGACGATGGTTCTGATCAAGGGGTAGATTGGAAAAATTTAGACTATGACGATTCGAGTTGGAAGGCAGGAAACGGGGAATTAGGTTTTGGAGATGGAGGAGAAAATACGACCATTTCGTTTGGTGGAAATTCGAATAACAAACACATCACGACCTATTTTAGAAAAAAAATAACGATTCAAAACAAAGAGGATTATAGTGGATTATTGTCTATAAATTTACTCAGGGATGATGGGGCAATTGTTTATTTAAATGGAGAAGAACTCTTTAGAACCAATATTTCAGAAGGTGAAATCTTATTTGACACCTACGCTTCAGTGGGTGCTTCTGGAGAAAGTGAAAGAAATTATTTTCCATTCTCTATAAATACTGATCAACTCCAAAATGGCGAAAATGTCATTGCTGTAGAAATACATCAAGTAGCCGCTACGAGTAGTGATTTAAGTTTTGATCTCGAATTAAAAGCGCTCAACTTTTCAGGCGGAGCTCAGCTGTCGACCAATAAAACTTTGAATGTTAATCTCAATTCTGATACTTTTTTGATTGCAATTTATGAACCGACTGGTGAGTGCTTTGCGCCCAAAAATGTTGAACAAAATACCAGTTTGAAAATTGATTGTTCTCCCTATTTGGCAAATGAAAGCATAACGATTGCTGAAAATGCCACCTTGACAATAGAGCCTGGAGTTGAGATTCATTTTGCAGAAAACACGAATCTAATCGTAAACGGCAGCCTTAAAGTCATGGGTACTGAAGATGAGCCAGTCAAATTTAAAGCAATCGAAGGCCAGAGCAGTTGGGGTAATGTGAGTTTCAAACCTTCGCAGGACACATCTCGATTAAATTGGTTAGAAATATCGAATGCCAGCGGTGGTCAACATCCGATTTATGAAGATGCCGCTATCTCTGGTTTTCATTCAAATATTGAAATGAATCATTTGAAAATCGAAGAGGTGGAACGCAATCCGATTTTGACTCGATACTCCAATGTATCCCTAAAAAATAGTCAATTGCACTCCAAAGTCACAGGCGATTTGATCAATGTAAAATACGGAACTTCAGTTATCGAAAATTGTGATTTCAGAGGAAACGACCAAATTGACACCGATGCAATTGATTATGATGAAGTCAAAAATGGTATCATTAAAAATTCAAAAATCTATAACTTTTTTGGTTTCAATAGCGATGGAATCGACCTTGGAGAAGAATCAAAAGATGTGCTAATCGAAAATAATTTTATTCATAATTGTAGCGACAAAGGAATTTCTATTGGACAATTGAGCAATATCCTTTTGAAGAATAATACCATCGTAAATTGTAATCAAGGAGTTGCAATCAAAGATTTGAGTAATGCAGAAATCGACCAAACGACTTTTTACAATACTGGCATTCCTATCGCTTGTTTTGAAAAAAATATTGGAAAAGGAGGAGGAATGGCATTCGTAACGAATTCAATTTTGTCCAACTCAAACGACGCCGTTTATTTCTCTGACGAAACTTCTTCCATAAATTTTTCAAATACATTATCCGATACCGAATCAATTCCGGGTGCCGATAATCTTTTTGCCAATCCAGTTTTTTATGCACCTACCCAAAACAATTTTACCCTATATTCTACTTCACCTGCCATACTTGCTGGTATAGATGATGCTGGGAATCCAACGGATTTAGGAACCAAATTTCATGACTTTTCTGTGCCTGCTTCCCTATTGATTTCAGCAATCAATTATCATCCTCTGGATGAGGAGAGTGAGTTTGTTAAAATTTATAACCCAAGTTCAGAAATAATTGATTTGGAAGGGTACATTTTTTCAAAAGCATTTGATTTTACATTTCCACCTGCTCAGATTGTCCCTGGCGAAACTATTTGGATAGCCAAAGATGCTAGCTTGTTTCCTGATGTTAGCGAACAAATTTTTACTTGGACAAATGGAAAATTATCCAATAATAGTGATTCCATTCGATTAACCGATGATAATGGAATAGTGCTGGATCAGGTCGTTTATAACGATGGAGCTCCCTGGCCATTAGATGCTGACGGTCTGGGAAGTTTTCTATCTTTAAGAAATCTTGATTGGGACAACCATTTTGCAGAAAGTTGGAAAGCGGATGGAACCGTTTCTACAGGAAATCATCCTTTTATAAAAGAATCAATTCAAATATTCCCAAATCCTTCAACCGGCACATTTAGAATAAAATCACCATCAGAAAAAATTCATACCATTGAGATATTCAATACTTTTGGTAAAAAAGTAAAACATATTAATACCAATTCATCTTTTGACTTAGCTATCGATTTGGCTAATTTTTCAAACGGTATCTTTTTCTTAAAATTGAATGGAAAGGGGATAGCTGAGAAATTAGTTGTCGCTAATTAATTCAAATTTTGATGAATAAAGACTATTAAATAAGACGTTTGGAGCACCATCAAGGCAAATACAATAAATAGGACACGGATTGAACGGATCAAAATGGATTTGAACGGATTCTATTAATAACATCTCTCTAAATCCGATAAATCAGTGTCCCGTCCAATTCATATTAAATCATTTACTTATACCCTAAATAGGGTATTTGTTTGCTTTTAGCATTATGGTTTTCATATAAAATCTCTACAAATAATCCTACTCGTAAAAATACAATTAATTGATTATCAATGCTTTAGGTAAAAATAATTCAAATTAAACATCTACAAAAAGCCCAAAACGTCATTGTAAACAACTCACCTATCAAATATCTTTGCATCAGAATTAATTAATTCCTTAAAAAACCGGTTCCAAAAACCAATTATTTGGAACTTTTTTTCCATGAACCGTTTCCCCACACGGAAACAAAAAAAAGAATGATGAAAAAGTTATTTTACGTCTTCACCACCTTACTACTCCTTATTGGAAATTTTGCAGTCGCACAAACCTTCGTTGTTTGTGATACCGAATGTCGCTCTTTCCCATTAGGAGATTGCAACACCGAACATACCGATACAGACAATATTGAATGGCCTTGTGAGATTATCTTAGACGATGTCTCAATCGCAGCAAACCAAACGACTCCGAATGATTTAGAATTACTGCCGAATGTTGATTCATTAGATGTTCGTCCGCAGATTGTTGGAATTGCAGATCCTGCATCAAGAATCGCAATTTCATTCGCTGATAATGTATTCACCTCTACAAGTGGATATAAAATTTTAAGAGAATGGACGGTACTTGATTGGCTAACTGGGACCGTTGCTACTTACAATCAAGTTATTAAAAACAATTATGGAATACTGCTAGATTGTTCTATTTTGTATTGTTACAATGGGTTAGAAGTAGAATTGCCAGCAGGAAATATGTCTTCACTTGATATTTGGGTGACTGATATTTTGGCTCAAGATTATTCGCACTGCGATCTTGATAATTATCTAATTTCCTTAACGGATGCCAACGGAAATGTTTTTTCTGGCAATGGAATGGTTTCTACAAGTGAAGCAGGTGTTTATACCGCAGCTATTACCGAGCCTTCAGGAAACACTTGTTTGACTACTTTGACTGTCCTTGATGGTACTACTTCAGGAGGAAATTGCACCTTAATTTGTAACGATCAAATCATGGTTTCTTTAGCTGCTACTCCAACTGGACCAAGCGCAACTTTAATTACAGATGTATTTTTAGAAGGACCATATCCAAATTGTGATATTACAACTTTTGGAATTACAGCAACTGATCCACTTGGAAATTCCGTATCTGGAATCGGAAGTATCACTGTTACTGAAGTAGGAACTTACCCTTATATTATTACTGACCCAGCCAGTGGTAACCAATGTTGGGGAACGATGATTGTTGAAGATAGAAGTGGACCTCCATGTAATGATCCATTCGAAATCTGTGATACAGAATGTCGTTCAACACCAATTGGCGATTGCACTTCTGGTCATACAGATACAGATAATGTAGAGTGGCCATGTGATATTACATTGGACGATGCAGCAATTTCAGCTCAAGGTGTAACACCAGATGATTTAGAAAATTTGGTTGACCCATTGGATGCTCGTCCTACTTTGGTGAATGAAGGATGTAACTTAATTGGTTCTAATTTTGCCGATCAAGTATTTGATTTAGGGGCAGATGGTTTTAAAATAATTAGAACTTGGACCTTAATTAATTGGCATACTGGTAATATTTACGAATATGTACAAGTCATCAAAAACCTTTCAGGTTCTCTTTTTGATTGTTCTATTTTGTATTGTTATAATGGATTAGAAATAGAATTACCAGCAGGAAATATGTCTTCACTTGATATTTGGGTGACTGATATTTTAGCTCAAGATTATTCACACTGCGACCTTGAGAATTATCTAATTTCCTTAACAGATGTCAATGGAAATGTTGTT
This sequence comes from uncultured Saprospiraceae bacterium, assembly GCA_937930815.1. Lineage (GTDB taxonomy): Bacteria > Bacteroidota > Bacteroidia > Chitinophagales > Saprospiraceae > JAGQWW01. Next base: position 4,373 of record CALHBQ010000118.1, read on the forward strand.
TCTGGGAATGAAATGGTTTCGACAACTGAAGCAGGTGTTTATACTGCAACTATTACTGAGCCTACTGGAAACACCTGTTGGACTACTTTGACTGTACTTGACGGCACAACTTCAGGGGGGAATTGTACTCTAAGTTGTAACGACCAAGTGATGGTGGCTTTAGGCCCAACGACTTCTGGTCCAAGTGCAACTTTAGATGCAAATGTATTTTTGGAAGGAGCTTATCCGAACTGTGATATTTCTACCTTTGAAATGACAGCAACGGATGCTGCTGGAAATTCAATAACTGGAATCGGAAGTATCACAGTGACTGAGGAAGGAACTTACACTTATACGATTACTGATCCGGCAAGTGGTAATCAATGTTGGGGAACTATGATTGCTGAATACAGAGGTGGTGACCCTTGCAACGATCCTTTCGAAATTTGTGATACAGAGTGTCGCTCAACTCCAATTGGTGATTGTGCATCAGGTCATACAGATACAGATAATGTAGAATGGCCATGCGATATTACGTTAGATGATGTAGCGATTTCAGCTCAAGATGTGTCTCCAGATGATTTAGAAAGTTTGGTTGACCCATTGGATGCACGTCCAACTTTGGTGAACGAAGGTTGTAACTTAGTCGGTAACACTTTTCATGATCAAGTATTTAATTTAGGAGCAGATGGTTTTAAAATAATTAGAACTTGGACGCTTGTGCACTGGAATTCTGGTAATGTTTATGAATATATCCAAATCATCAAAAACACTTCAGGTTTAGTTTCTGATTGTGGAACTTTGGCCTGTAATGGTTTAATAAATGCTTCACTCGCGCAGACTCCTGGTGGACTGAGCGCTACACTGGATTCAGATGTATTTTTGGAAGGAGGCTATCCCAACTGTGACCTTTCCTCTTTAGTAATTGTCTTGACAGATGCTGCGGGAAATACCATTACTGGAACTGGTGAGGTTACCGTAACAGAAGAAGGAACCTTTACTTACACTATCACTGACCCAGTAACTGGAAATTCATGTTGGGGAACTTTGGAAGTTGAAAACAAAAATCCTTCTAACTGCACCTTTGTTGTTTGTGATACAGAGTGTAGAACTGCTCCTTTGGGCGACTGTGCTTCTGGTCATACAGATACGGATAATGTAGAATGGCCTTGTGATATTACGCTTGACATTGCAGGTTTGACTGCTCCGAATTTAAATCCAAATGACTTGCTTTCTATCAATGGAGTTGATGAAAGAGATACAGAACCTGTTTTTGTAAACTTTGATGTAAACAATTGCTCCAACATCGAAACCAGTTTTTATGACACCGTAATTGATGATGGTACTAATGGATTTAGTATCGTAAGAGTCTGGACGATAATCAACTGGGAGACCACTAATGTTTATGAGTATTCTCAAATTATCAAAAATCTTTCTCCAGGTATCCAGGCACTTTGTAAACCATTGGAATGTAAAGGTGAAATAGTTGCCTCAATTGCCAATAATAGTGAAGTGACGATTACCGCTCCAAATTTATTGGAAGGAGAATATCCTAATTGTGATTTAGAAAATTTAGCCCTACG
>CALHBQ010000119.1 GCA_937930815.1 uncultured Saprospiraceae bacterium
AAAAATCTAATTGAAACAAAGGCCGATTTTCAACTCATCGACGTACGAGAACCGCATGAATTTACTGCTCGAAATATTGGAGGAGAATTGATTCCGCTTTCTAAAATATTAGAATTGTCGGATCAGATTTCGAGAGTAATCCCAGTGGTAATTCATTGTCAATCAGGTGCAAGAAGTAAGAAAGCTATCGAACTTTTACAGCAAGAAAAAGGGTTTGAAAATTTAAATAATTTGAAAGGTGGTCTATTAGAATATCTCTAACCTCATTTTACTTGTTTATTAATTCAATTTCGTTTCTCGCAGGTTGCGGATAATTTATAATTGAAAATTCCATAGTAACTCTATCTCCCTTCTTAAAACCTGCTTCTTTTAAGGTTTGTTGCTCGTCGTCAATGAATTGCAATTCTTTCATTATTGACCAATGAATCTTATCAAAATGTACCGTCGTGTTTTCCAATACCCTTTGCTTTAAGTGGTAATAATTGACCAAAGAACCTTTCAAATAAGATACCGTCTGATTGGCATCAATGACAAAATGATCTTTACGTTTTATCATTTTAGAATCGAAATAAAGTTCTAACTTTTCTGCTGCTTCTGAGGTATTGAAAGTGATTGGTTCTTCTGGTGTATCTGTTGTAGAACTTTGATTTGCAGATGGACCATTTGAAATTTGTAAAGCTATTGCATTGGAATCGATTTCTTCAAGATCACCAATTGGAGTAGTCATAGGACTATTGCCATAGAAAAAATAGAAGCCTAAAAAGCCAAGAATCAATGAAGCCATTCCAACCAAAAGATAATTTTTTAAATTGCTTTGCGATGAGGAAGGATTGGGTGTCGGAGCAACAGGCAAATGATGATTGTCCAAGATATGCAAGACGCCAGCATTGATTTTATTCTGCTCCGTTCTGAAATTGGTGTCATCAATAATGCCTTGTCTTTTTTCGTTTTCAAGGGTTTCCAGCCTTGCTGCTAAAAGCACCAATTCATTACTAAAGGATGGATTGGTCTGGACTAAAATTTTGGTTGCTTCAATTGCTTTTTCTGTTTTTCCTGCGGATAATATTTCTTTGATTTGTTGCTCTTTCATGATTGAGTTCTTTATAGTTAATAGGTGGTAAAGGATTTTGCAAGGTTCTAAAAAGCTGAAAATCAGTTATTTATAGAGTTTTCCCAACCATTGTCATGGTTTTATGCATCTATAAAAGTAAAAACAATATTTTATGAGAACGATTTTATTTTTTATTTTAATGATGGTAGGTATTTTGGGCTGTAGCCAAAAACAAACAATACCTGATACCCAATTAATGACTGAATGCGGATTCGTCTCTATCGTCAGTGATTCGGAATTGAAGAATGCACCTCGTGATCCATTCACAATTGTTTCTACCAATATAGAAGGGGATTGCTTTGAGGTTACGGTTCGATATGGAGGTGGCTGTGGTGGAGCCGATTTTAAATTTATCGCTGGAGAAAGTTTGGATGATTCGGTACCTCCTCAAAGAGAAGCGGTGATTTCATTGAAAGATGAGGATAATTGTGAAGCACTTGTATTGGAAACAATTTCTTTTGACTTGACTTCACTACGGGTAGATAATTATAGTGAGATTATCTTCAATATAGAATTTATTAATGCTCCTTTTTTGTATGAATATTAAAAAAAAGGCATCTGTGCAAGCACAGACACCTCGGTATGGTTTCATATGATTTCAGGAAAAATTCGGTTAATTGAGGGAGTTTAAAATAGGGTTTTAAATGCGTTGGTCTTTAATATTAATCATACAACCCTATGTGTAATCGTTCCTAAAATCCGTCCTTTAATGAAGTGTTAAAATAGAATGTCGTTACGATTTGTAAAGACGATTCATGAATCGTCTTTACGTATCAAACATATATTTTTTTGTTTCAAGATTCTCACATTCCCACAAAAGGATCCTCTGTCAAACCTACATCCGACAAATTCATCCCCCCAGCGACATCTGTGATTTGTAAATTTATTTTTGACAATTTATGCGAACGTGAAATGAGGGCGCCCGTGCTAATCGGTTCATATTGTTCCCAGCTTGCTTCGAAGCCACCTACTGGAATAATTGATACCCACATTTTATAAGAAGTTGGTCGATTGTTTTCGTCCAAAATCCAGACATATGAGTCGCCTGGTGTGGTGCCACCACCTTTGTATTCTACTTTCAGGCCGGTTTGTCCATCATCCAATTTGACAATACTTCTGACGGTTCCGGGGTCTTTTGCTTTGACAATGGCGTTGAGCCAAAAACTATCATTATTGAAATTGTCCCATGCGCTTTTGATCAATCCCTGACCTTTGGCTGGAGGTACTTCTTTTCCGTTTTTAAATGCTTTGCCAGAGATCTCTCCTGGGTTAAGCAAAACGACATTATCACCCATCGTGACTTGCACCAAATGCTTTTCTTTATTCCAGATATATTGGTTTCCATTTGGAAAATTCCATTTGACCCATCGCGTAGAGTCCCATGCCGCTTTATTGACGGACGCCATCATTTTGTCCGCTAATAAATCTGCTTCGGCAGTAGGAGCAGCCTCTGGTTCATCTTGATTGTAAATCACATAGATTACGCCTAAGCCAAGAATCAAAAGCAATAGGAGGATGCCGAGAATTTTGAATACCTTTTTCATGTTGAGTTGGTTTTGTTTTTTTGCAAAGTTAGAATATTGCATTTACCAACTCTAAAAAGGTAAAACTGTTTTTAATAAAGTCTAAAAGTGGTCCCAAAAGAAACAGAACTTCCAAATGAACCAAAATCTGGGTAATAAGGAAAGGCAACATCAATTAAGGCAAATTCAGAACCTATGGATGCGTTTGATCTTGCCCACAGGTAATCAGTGAATTCACAAAAGAAGGCAAATCGCTTAAGTTGATATTGTACACCTATAGTAAATTGGAAATCGAAGTTGTCTAAAAAAGCAAATTTTTTGTCACTAAAACATCGTTCGAACAAAGGGTTACAGGTGTTGTATTTACTTTCATATTCAATGTTCTCAGCATCAATGGTTGTTGGAACCAAAAGAGTAGATTGATGAAATTTTGTTTTGAATTGGTAGGTAGGTATCACTCCTCCAAAAACACTCCAATTGCCCAAATGACCTTGCAATTTAATAGGTAATAAAATTTCTAATGAATTAATTTGAGTGGTGTAGGTGCCCTCATAAGTATCTATACTATAATCCACTTGACCATGAGATAACCCAGCGTATTGATTTAATTGATTCAAAAAACCATATCTGATACTTAAATTTCTTTTTTGATTCAAAAACTTATTTGCTTCTATTCCTAAACTATAGCTTTTTGTTTGACCATTATTTATCGCTTGGTAATTAATGTTTTCACCTGAGTTCCACTCTGGGATACCAAATTTTGCAATCAAATTGAACGAATACTTTGATTGTCCAAAACCAACGGATATTACAAACAGTAAAAGAAAAGTGAATAAATTTTTCATAAGATATATGTTTTTCTAATTCGGAAGACAACAAAGAACTTCATTGGGTTGGGTGAATAGGTTGTGTTTTTATCAGATTTTAAAAATAACGTCTTTCCCTTTTTTAGATTCTGTTTCAAAAACTGTTCTACCTTCTTTTTTTATTGAAATTTTTAATTTTTTTCCTTTTGGAGCAATAGAAATATCAAACGGTTTTCCCTGCAAATAAACCTGATTCAACTCAATAGAATTCCAACCTTCTGGAAGCCGTGGAGTCATTTTGATAGTCCCAAAACCAGTTGGCTCTATGCCCAATAATCCTTCTATAAAAATACGGCAATACAATGCACTTTCGGCAGAGAGGTGTTTCATGTTGTTTTCTGGATAGGCCTCGACAGGGTAGGGAACGTGATCGCCCAATAAGCGTTTGTTTGAGTATTGAAGTAACTTTTCTAAGGCTCTTTTATCACCCGTTTTTAAAGCGCCACGCAGTGTGTAAAGCGTTGCTCTATCCCAAAATAATTCTTGCGCTTTTTCGGAATCGGGATTGTATTCAACGAGCACGCCATTGTCTGTCCATAGTTTATCAAAGAGGGCATTCAAGGTGCCTTTTTTTCGTTTGGTAATACCCATCACGAGCGGCAGGCAAATCCAATGACGCAAGTGCTCATTCCCATCATAATATCTATAAGTTTGGAGTCCTTCGATTTCGTATCCAAAGTATTTTTCAATCACATTTTCCATTTCGCTCAAGCGAGTTGCATAAATCGTTGCCTTATCATGATTGCCTAAGCTTTTGGCCACTCCGATAGCATGCTTCAACCCGCCATAATAAAGAGAAGAGGTAGATAAATTGGCATCGCCAGTTGGAATTCTTCCTTCCATTTCATCTGATTGAGATTGGATGGCGCCAGCTGCATTTCGTTTTCGATGACAATATTCGAGACTCCAATCAATCAAAGGCCAAAGTGTTTTTGCATGTTTTTTATCACCTGAAGAAAGTAGATATTGTGAGGTGCCATAAGCAATCATCGCCGCATCGCCACGGTCAAGATGCTTCATCGGAAAAATCCCATCAACTTCAAATGCATACGGAATGTGGTGGTCATCTTTTGGAATGTTTTCGAGGAATTTTTTATAAGTATTAAATGCAGCAGTCTTGGCAGTTGGGTAACCCATGTATGGGAAAAATGGCCCACTGTATTCGACCTGATCATTGGCCCAGATGCCACAATAATAATTGCCTCCACCCGGAGAATGCACCAATCCCATAGAGGATTCAAAGATGCTTTCCGCTGCTCTTATTTTAGAAAAATAGAAAAGCGTATTGAGTGTTTTGTTGGGCGTTTTTAAAACTAAATTATCGCTACAGGTTTGCAAGAAATTATTTCTCGAAAGAAGTGCTTTTTTATAGTTGAAATCGGCAACCTTTTCCTCATTGAGTAAAGCGCCATAGTAGACAGGGAAGGTGTAAGTCTGATTGTTGCCAAGTGTTATTTCTTTATCGACATTACTGTTGATGACAAAAGTATAGTCTCCTTTGAAACCCTTTTCCGTTTGTTTTAGGTCGATGTTTCCGACAGATAGATTGGTGGTTTTGGTATTTGTGTTTAGGATGGTCCATTGCTCTACGATATATCGGCCATCCATTGACGGATAAAGCGTTCGGTTTATTTTTAAACCAAAAACGGCTTTATGGGCGAAGGTAATCTTACCATCAATTTTGATCCAATCTATTGCTCCTGGAACAATTGTTTTTCCGCCCATGGTTAAGGTCGGACTCATTTTATTATCTGCCTTTCGGCGAAAATAGGCGCGATACTTTTTCCAATCAGGTTCGTTGGTTTTGTTGAAAGTGCGGAGCTGAGGGAAAATGACATCGCGAGTCAAACTCAATTCACCTTTTTTATCAATTTCATAATAAATAATTGCAGATACCTTTTTGCCAGACATTTCGATATTGTCTTTGTGTGGCAGTCGATTGGTATCGGGTTTGAAAGCGATGGTCTGCTCATCAATAATCTTCCAGTAATTCCCGTTTTGGCCAATTCCAGCGGAGAGAAAAAACAGAAGAATAAATACAGTATTCAATATTTTCATGAGGTGAAAATAAGGGTACTTTTGAGAAATCAGTTCAACGAAAGAATAAATTCACTTCCAATTCCTTCCTTACTTTCTACCAAAATGGAACTTTCGTTCTTTTCGGCCAAACTAAAACAGGTAGAAAGCCCCAAAGCATTTCCCAGTTCTTGATTCGTACCAGCCATACTTTCGATGGTTTTACCAGTATTGATTTTATGTATTAATTCTGGAGGCATGCCGACTCCTTGATCCCTGATTTTTAATTTTTTATTACCTGCGTTGCCAGATAATTCAACATTGATTTCAGCACCTTGGTGGGAGAACTTTATCGCATTATGTAAAAGATTGCGAACGATAATGGAGAAAGAATTTTTATCAAAATTACATTGATAATTTTCGGGCAATTGCGTTTTGATGGTAATGCCTTTTCTGTGCGTCGCGTATTTCAAATCTTCCATAATGGCTTCAATTTCTTCCTTAACATCAACGGGTTGTGGGTTTAATTCGAACTCATCTTTTTGAGAAATTGCCCAATCCAATAAATTGGTTAATATCCGATTGACCTGTTCTCCGGCAGTTTCAAAATGTTCTGCTGCTTTCAATAATCGCTCAGGTTTATTTTGTTTTATCAAATAACTCATGTTGGAAGTGAGTTCATTAAACGACATGGCTGGCCCTTTTAGATCGTGCGCTAAAATCGCGAAGAGTTGATTTTTGGAAGCGTTAATCCGTTCAAGTTTATTTTTTGTAATAGATAATTTATAATAAAAATAAGCTCCTAAACTTAAAAGCGCAGCGAGTAATAATCCGATAATTCCGAAAAGGTTTGATTTAGATTCAGCAAGTAGATTGGCTTGTTTCAATTCCTGATTTTTTTGTTCTTGTTTTTCAGTTTCATATTTCTTTTCCAAGTCTAATAATTTGTCTGAGTAGGTTTCACGAACCAATGAATCCTGGTGTAATTTATAATCATTAAACTCTTCAAGTATCAAGTCATTCTTTCCAAGATCGCTATAGACTTCAATCAGTGAGCTAGTAGCGTCAAGGTAAAAGGAAAAATAATTATACGGTTTAAAAAGGAGTTTGGATTCCTTTAGAATTTTGATTGCCTCTGGATACATTTTATTTTTCACTAAAGCCTTACCATAAGCACTTAAGAATATGGCTTTATCAGCACCTTGGAGTGTTTTTTTAGTTCGCTTAAAGTTTTCTTCACCAAGTTTTAGAAAATATTTGGGAGCTATGATGTCAGAATAAAACTTAGAAATATCGACAAAAACAAATGCTTGATTTAGAGAATCCTCAACATCTTTGAAGTATTGGTGCCCATCAAGTAAGATCTTTAGTCCTTCTTTTTTTTTATTTGAGTCATCGGATTCTGAGCCGTAATACCATGCTTTAAATCGTTTAAGATTAATGATTTCTCTTTGAATATTTTCTTTTTGATTGTCTACAGCAAGTAAGGTTTCGTCAATAAAAACAAAAAGTTCCTCATATTTTTTTTGCGCATAATAAATATTGCAAATGTCCCAAGTTGTCCTAAGGTATTGAGTGTCAAAGCCGTTTCTACCCGCCAGTTCTCTGGATTGGATATAATAATTTAATCCTTCGGGAACGTCATTCAATTTTGAAAAGCGATTTCCCAATCTATACAATGCTTTTGTACGGAGTAGTAATCTTCTTTTATCATTTGACTTTTCAGTTTGGTTTATTATTTGTTTTTCAAAATAAATTGAACTGTCCAGTTGATTGGTCTGTCTGTAAAAATAACTGAAATCGTAAAAGGCCTTTAATACAAAAGTATCACTTTGAAGGTTCTCCCCAATCTTTAATGAATTATTCAAATAGAATTTAGCACTATCCATTTGATTTTTGGCAGTATAATAATCAACCAGTTCTCTTGATTTTTCAAACCCAGGGATACTGTTCTCACTTGCTAAATTAATATCCTCTTTTGTCAATTCAGATTGAGCTGACAAACTTAAGGTAAGTCCAAAACCAAGGAATAGGAATAGATTTAAAATTTTCATGGGTATAGTCGTTTCATTATATGCAAGCAGTAAAAGTATCTAAAATAAAGCGTATTTTAAAAAGAGGAGTGTTTTGCTTACTGAAAACGGAAATTGCTTTTGCCAAAAAGGTGAGGATTGAAAATTGGCAAGTTGTTTAACCGACATGCTCTTTTCCATTAATCCATTCCAAAACCTGTGGATAAATTTCTTTAGCTGCATTTCTCGAATGTAGCAATCTACTGTGATTGTAGTTTTCAGAATAGCCCGTTTCTTTGGAGCAGTAAACTAATTTATTGTTGTCGTTTTGGTACGCAGCAAGAAACGATTTGCATCCTTCTGGTGGAGCAATAAAATGATCACCCGCTCCACAAATCGATAAAATTGGAATTTTAATGGATGGCATTTTGTCCCTGTAATCGAATCCCTCTTCACCTATGAAATTTCTTTTGATGTTCCAATCCAGCCATTGCTTCATGTAGTAATAGCTCTCATTTTCTTCTCCACCGATTTTGGTTGCGGGGATAAAGCCAATTAGTTTACTGGCAAATTTTGCTGCCCACAGTTTTACATAATTGTAAGTTGAAGTTGCCGCTCCAAAGGCTTGGCAGCCAAACATGGAGATGCTCTTTATTTTGCTTTTGTATTGTGGTTCATTGATCAATGCCATCGTTAGGCAAATGCCGCCGCCGCTATGTGTGACACAGTCAATTTGTTCGATTTGACATTCCTCAAATAGATAATCGAAAACCAACAAGACTTCCTTTTTTGCAATGGCTTCGAAGTTGAAGTTTTCAGAGGTGGGTGAGCTGTGGCCATGATTTCTCCACTCAAATATCCAGCAAGTAAACTTGTTTTTTGCCAAATATTCGGCAATGCCATTCAATACTTTTCGGTTGGAAAATGTGCCGTGGGCGAGTAGAATGTTTTTATCAATCAAACTTTCACTCGATGTGATCTTCCATAAAGCGATAAAGGAATCTTCACCCGTTTTTAATTTGATTAGTTGTTCTTTTATCATTCCTTATCTCACCTCGTTTGTGAAAGTTAGTTAATTCGTATTATCTAATTCATCCACTTTCTTATCAATATTATCGGTGATTTTTTCTTTTAGCTCTTTTGTTTTTTCGAGCTTCTTCTCGATTTTTTCTTTTTGTTGACCATCAGCAGATTTCAATTCTTCGTTTCCTTTTTTGATTTTTTCTTCTACTTCTGCCAAAAGTTCTTTACGTTTTTCGATTTTTCCAGCCTCTTCTGCTTTGTCGAAAATTACATCTTCTGCATTACTTTCTTCGAGCACAGCAGCATTTTTGGTTCGGTATTTTTTAGGTATGAAAACGGTATCACCTACCTGTTTTTGATTCATAAAATTAGGTGAAAGGATTTCAATGCCTGCTTCGTGAAGCGAATCAATCACATGCCCTGTCAATCGAGATTTTGCGCTGAGAATGGATTTTACATTTTCGAGTAAACCATGCACTTTGTAAACAATAGAAAAATCACCCAAGGTAAGAATGTGGACAAAAGGGTCTTTGAGCCCACATTTTTCGGCAGCTTTTAGAAGTGCTTCTTCAATTTTTAAACGATTCACATCATAACCCAAAGAACATTCTGCACTGATAATTGTCCCTGATTGTCTCGTCACCTTTACGGAGTTGGAAGCCAAAGTCATATTGGGCAAAGTCGTCAAATCTCGGTCGATGGTTTGTATTTCTGTATGAAAAAGTCCTTGTTCTGTCACCCTCCCAAAAATGCCATCTACCTCAATAAAATCACCTGGCTTGAAACTCCTTCTCATCTTGAGGGCAATTCCGGCCAACGCGTTTCCAATAAAAGTGGTTGAACTCAAACCCAAAACCGCAGACAACACAATTCCAATTAAACTGGTAATCTGTCCCTTTTGTTCAGGATCCATCGGTAAGGCCAGAATGACACTGATGATACCAATAAAAGCGATACTGAAAAGGATAATCGATTTGATGAGGGCTTTGTCAGTCTTTCCTTTGGCCTGTCTTTCGAGCAGTTTTTTTGCCAAAATGTAGAGTACATAAAAGAAAAACGCCGTGATGACGGTCGTATACCAGTTGGCTAAAATTCCTTTGATAATATCCATGTTTCTTGCTAATGTTTATGATTTTACGTGGATTTAGCGCGAAAGTAACAGATATTCTTTTAA
>CALHBQ010000120.1 GCA_937930815.1 uncultured Saprospiraceae bacterium
CCTGACTTGGTTCGTTTGCCGAACTCTTTCGTGATTTTTATTTGATCAAGACTGCGTTGATATTTTGCTTGTGGACGTACTTTTCGGTAGAGTGCCTCTACGGTTTCCATGTTATGTGAAACAACTTCTTGACCACCAGAAATCATTCGAGTCAATGCTTCCCAATTGGCTTTTACATCTGGAATCAATGTTTCTATCGTAACATGAGGAGCCAATTCTTTAACCGAACGAACGGTTTGATACCAAATCTCTGCTCCACGGTCTTTCAACTCATCTCTATTAACTGAAGTGATAACGGCATGTTTTACGTCCATCAATTGAATCGCTTCCGCTACTCTTCTTGGCTCATCCTCATCATACTCAGGTGGGCGACCAGTTTTTACCGCACAGAAAGAGCAGGAACGAGTACAAGTATTTCCTAAAATCATAAAAGTCGCGGTACCTGCTCCCCAACACTCACCCATGTTTGGGCAATTACCACTCTGACAAATTGTATGCAATTTGTACTCATCGACTAACTTTCTGACTTTTTTATATTCGGGACCGATAGGCAGTTTCACACGCAACCAATCTGGTTTACGTCTTCGCTCTGATTTTCCCTCTACGATCGGTAGTTCAATCATTTTTGTTCTATTTAAAAAAATCACGATGATTTCGAGAATCGTCGTGATTTAGTAGTTTTTTAAAACTATGAAATTGGTAATTAGTATCACCAACGCTTTCCTAACTGCAAATTAACGAAAACATTCAGGAAAAAAGGTCGATTTTCAACACCTTCTAAATCTACCATGATGTCTGTATTTCCAAAAAACACATCTACCATGAATCCTGCCTCAACTGCTTTTACAAACTCATCAAACGCGCCCCAGTCAAAATGAGCGCTCGCTGTAGCATGAACACCAGGACGGATAGATAGTTCGCCCAATCCTTTTCCTAAGCCAACAGAACCACCAACTCTAGTATAATCTAAAAATACAGCACTATTTTCTTCAGTATATTTTTCTGGACGATAAGTGCGGTTGGTTCCATTATCTGTTGGGTATCCCAAATCAAGATAGTAAGGTTTCAGTAAACCAAGTGTAGGGCCGATTTCCCAAGCCATACCCACTGCCAATCCTTTTACTTTTGCTTTTTCTGAAAAATATCGTTTTTGTCCATAACCGCCTCGGACAACATATAAATTGTTCTTTTTTCCAAAAATATAAGATTGATTGTTTCCAATTCCAGTAAAACCAGTTGACTCAAAACTTTGCCGTCTAAATTCTTTAATATGCTTTAATTCCCCAATACTAAAGTGATAAAACGGCGTGAGGTAATAGGTCTTCAACTTTGCACGGTTGATACCCAGAGAAAAACCATTAGTTTGCAAAAAGCGCAAATCAACTGTAAACTCTCTATTATAAACGATGCCTTTCGCCTCGTCGGAATTTTGCTTTGGCTGGAAAGTCACTTGGCCAAAACAAACTCCGCCAGTGAGCAGGCAGACCATTGTTATGAGGATTCGAAAATTCATCTTCTTAATATTTTTTAAATGTCCATAGTTCTTGAAGGCTATAAAATTAAGGATTTAACTTCAGAATTGATAGGGGCAAGCCGTCAGTAAGCTGCATTTTATTCATATTTGTGACATAAAAAGACAACTCTATAGTTTATAAACTGAAAAACAGTCGATTGAGTTGTATAAAATCTTACAATATTGTCATTTACGATTCATCAGGTTGGAGAAATTACTGGAGGTCAATACCTTCAAAAAGGAAACACTTTGTGTATCATCAAACATTTATTGATTGATAGTCGGCAAGTGATTTTTCCTGAAAATTCTCTTTTTTTCGCCCTTTCGGGAAAAAGGCAGAATGGACATCACTATATCCAAGATGCTTATCAGAAAGGTGTTCGTTCTTTTATGGTTTCGGAAGAGGTCGAGATTGACAAATTTCCAGAAGCCAATTTCATTTTGGTAAAAGATGTTTTAAAATCGCTTCAGCTAATTTCGAAAACGCATCGCAGTCAATTTGATTTACCTGTCATCGGCATCACTGGTAGTAATGGCAAAACGATTATCAAAGAGTGGTTAAATCAACTACTTCAAACAGATAAAAAAATTGTTAGAAGCCCAAAGAGTTTTAACTCACAAATTGGCGTTCCACTTTCGGTTTGGCAAATTGAAAAAGGAGATGAATTAGGTATTTTCGAGGCAGGTATCTCTCAGAAAAAAGAGATGAAGCAGCTCGCCAAAATCATCCAACCACAAATTGGAATTTTCACCAATATCGGAACGGCTCACAATGAAGGTTTTAAAAATCAAAAAGAAAAAATTGACGAGAAATTAAAACTGTTCAAAAAAACCGAAACGATTATCTTTTGTGAAGATCATTCCAAAATCGCTAAATCAATTCGAAAAAAATATACAAACCGCGAACTCTGTTCTTGGACTTTTAAAAATAATAAAAAAGCCATTTTAAAAATTTCAAAAAAAGAAATAAAGGAAGGTTCAACGTTTTTAGAAACCACTTTCAAAAAGAGGAAAGCAAAACTCATCATTCCATTCACTGACCGTGCAAATGTTGAAAATGCGCTGCATTGTTGTTTGACACTTTTGTATTTAGGTTACAATGCCTCGACCATCAACCAACGACTCCAAAGTCTTGAGCCAATGAACATGCGGCTCGAAATGAAGTCTGCCATAAATGGCTGTCTGTTACTGAATGATTCGTACAGTAATGACTTGACTGCTTTGCGCGTAGCACTTGATTTTATGGAACAGCAAACTGCTCAACGAGCACGCACGGTGATACTTTCTGATGTTTTGCAAAGTGGGCTTTCGCCAAATGAATTGTACAAAAATGTAGCGCAGTTACTCACCGAAAAGAAAATCAAAAAAGTCATTGGCATTGGTTCTGAAATAACCGTTTTAAAAAAATATCTTTCTAAAAAAACAGAAACTACTTT
>CALHBQ010000121.1 GCA_937930815.1 uncultured Saprospiraceae bacterium
TAAATTTCATAAAAAAATCGCCTCTTTCCGTACGCTACCGTTACCTTGCGAACTCTTTCCTCATTATTTTCGTATTAACTCTATGCAAAAAGGACTTGTAATAAAATCAACTGGTAGCTGGTACGATGTTCGACTCGAAGATGGAACGGTTGTTAAATCTCGAATCATTGGCAAATACAAAATCAAAGGACTACAAACCACCAACCCTGTAACCGTCGGCGACGTGGTAGATTTGGTTATTGAAAAAGGAGAAGAAGGAACCGGTCTTATCAAAAATATTCCAAAGCGAAAAAATTACGTTGCTCGCCAGTCTCCCCGCAAGAAGCATGAAATCCACTTACTTGCCAGCAATGTCGACCAAGCCGTTGTCATCGTAACCATCATAGAACCGATGTTGAAACAGGGATTCATTGACCGCTTTTTGTTGATGACGGAGCCGTTCAATATTCCTACCACCATCGTTTTCAATAAAGAAGATTTGTATGGCGATGATGAGATGCCCGTTTATTTATATTTGAAAGAATTGTATGAAAAAATCGGCTACACCGTCATGCTCGTTTCGGCTGAAGAAGGAACTGGACTTGATGAATTAAGAGCACATTTAAAGGACAAAATCTCACTCATAAGTGGTCAATCAGGGGTTGGGAAATCATCCTTGGTTAATGCACTTTTGCCCAATCTTGATTTACAAACCACTATACTTTCCGACTTTTCTGGAAAAGGACAACACACCACGACTTTTGCAGAAATGTTCGAATTGGAATTTGGTGGAAACATCATTGATACGCCTGGAATCAAAACATTGTCCTTCAATTATTTGAGTCCAATGGATTTGGCGCATAACTTCAGAGAGTTCTTCGCAATCTCAGAAAATTGCAAATTCGGAGGAACTTGCCTCCATCTTCAAGAACCAAAATGTGCCGTAAAAGATGCCATCGAAGCCCAAGAAATCAGCGATTTAAGATACTCAAATTACCTCGCGCTGATGGATGAAATTGAGGAGCAAAATTATTGGGAAAGGAGGAAGACGTAATTCAATATTTTTAAAACTTGTGCTAAAAAGAGTAATCGGACTACCAAAAATGATATTCCATTATGGGAAAAATAGACATCAGATACTTTTTTTATTTTTCGTTAATTCTAACTCACGTAATTGTATATACTTTTATTACCAATGAAAAAAAGATAATACCAATTGATCCTACAAATATCACATTGATTTTCTTTGTTTCAGTTTATTTTTTCTATTTCATTGGAAAAGGATCGTTAATAAGAGTTTTTCTTATTTCCCTTGTTAATTTGATCTTTGTAACAACTATTCTTTTTTTTACAAAAATCAAACATTTTGACCTTTCAATTTTCAGTGTTTTATTTTGGTCTTATGGCTTATTTTATATTCAAATATTAATTCCATTTTTTAGAAATAAGTTATTGAGAAATTAAAACTCCCAACCCCACTTCTCCCAATCCTCCTCAAAATCAATATCCGATAACGCAGGCAATAAACCATAATTCATTTTCAAAGCTTCAATTTTAGCAGCTGTTTGAGGAAAAACTTGCTCGGTACTCCATTCTATATTTTCAAAAACAGAAGGTTGAAAACTATTCATTCCTAATAAATAATAACCTCCATCAATTGCAGGGCCAACCACAAAGTCTTTCTCTTTTAGAATTTCAACTGCGTCTTTTAAAATTTCAGAAGTCAACGAAGCGCAATCACTTCCAACAATTATGACCGGTTGATTTGTTTTGAAAACTTCTGTAAAAGCAGCAATTATTTTAGTACCCAAATCACCTGCTGGTTGGAGTTTTTTTGTAAAAAAATCATTGGACCAATCATCATTTTCATCAATGAACTTTGAGTAAAAAAGAAAAGCGTCAATTCCAGAAACCGCTTGAACCGTTTCACGCGTATGGCGCAAAAGTTCTTTGTAAATCGCCAAAGCTCGCTCATCTCCAACCGTCGCAGCCAAACGGGTTTTGGCTTTTCCTAATTCGGGATTCTTTATAAAAGTTATGATTGCAGGTTGAGCCATATTGAGTTTCTTCAATTATTATAAAAATCGCTAAATTAGCGGATAAATCTCAAATCATTATACAATGAAAACCCTACACGCACTCATTGTCGGCATCAATCAATATGCCGATGGCAATATCTCAAATCTGGAAGCCGCTGTTCACGATTCTAAAAGAGTCGAAAAGTATTTCAAAGAAAATGCCGCCGACAATTATGTTCCAAATATAAAATCCATCCATGATGGCGAAGCAACTCGAGCAGGTATCCTTGCTGCTTTCGAAGACCATCTGATAAATAGTGGCGCAACATCCAATGATGTCTTACTATTTTACTACAGCGGTCATGGTGGGCAAGAAATGGCCGATCCGATTTTCCATAAATATGCGCCTGATAAAAAACTCGAAAATTTCGCTTGCCACGATGCCTCACTTGCGGGCGGTACTGGTTTTATTGCAGATAAAGAAATTCGTTGGTTGATTCATCAGGCAACACAGTCTGGAGCGCACTTTTTAAACATCTCAGATAGCTGCCACTCAGGTGGAAATACACGTGGTATTGGCGTTGATGAAATTCCAAAAGCAACTGCACGACTCTCAGGTTTAGCAGAACGACCAAGAAAAGTTGATGAATTTATTTTTAATAAAAAAATTGACCTTAACCAACTGAAAACCAACTCATTAGACGATGTCATTCCTCAAGGAAATCACATTTCAATCAGTGCCTGTCAAAGTCATGAATCTGCTTTTGAAATTTTCGATGGCGGTATTTTCACCTCTGGTTTATTAGATTTTTTAAAGAAGTCGAAAGGAGATATTAGCTACTTTGATTTGAAAACTCAAATCAAAAATTATGTAAAAGGAAAATTTGATCAATCCCCTCAAATTTATAGCAGCCACGATGATCCGAAGGTATTATTCCAAACCTTTTTGGGAGGTGCCATGAAAGATAAACCCGCCTTTGCTAATGCATCTTACAATCATAATATCCGAAAATGGGAGATTGATATGGGTGCAATTTATGGCATTACTGAAAAATGGAAAGATGCCAAACAACAGGTCATCGTTACCAATCATCAGAACAAACAGCAGACTGCATTTATAACGAAAGTTTTTCCGGCTCATTCAGAAATCGTTTTTGCGCCCTACTCCGATGTACAAAAAAGCGAACAATATCAGGCCTTCGTTCCGAGTATGATGTCGCGAGAAATGTCCGTTCAACTTATCGGAGATGAAGGAGGTATTAAAGTTTTGGAGGAAAGTATTCCTAAAGAAACTCGCGAAAAGGAAAGTGTCAAATTCACACCTGAAAAAGAAAATATAGATTACGCCATAAGAGCAGTTGACGGCGAATATCATATCACCGCACCTGATAATGAACGCCCATTGACCAGTCAAGAAGTCGGTTACGATGCCGCTTCCGCACAAAACTTAATGGATAAACTTTCTAAAATTGGAAAGTGGCATTTTGCAAAAAATCTACAAAATGAATCCACAAACCTGAAAGAAAGCGCCATAAAAATAGAGGTTTTCGAAAACCAAAATTTGCAAAAAGGCAACGGCCAGATTTATACTTTGGATGTAAATCCTGAGACTTTGAAAACACCTATCAAAATTGGTTTGACCAATCAAAGTGGACAATCCTTATACTGCGGAATGATTTATCTTTCCTCGCTTTTTGGAATGTCTCCAAAATTAGTTCAGGGACAAGTACAAAAGATTCCAAACGGCGCATCGCTCTGGGCAAGAGACGGAAATTTCATCAATTTAAAACTCGAAGAT
>CALHBQ010000122.1 GCA_937930815.1 uncultured Saprospiraceae bacterium
TTTCCACATGATTGAAATGAAGTGGAAACAATGACAAAACTCAATAGAAAAAGAAGTGATTTTGTGTATTGATGCATTTTTTAAATTTTTGATTCGAACTTGAGACGGTAAGAACGACTCATTGGTTCCTGATTTTGTTTAGAAAATGTTATTTCTTTGGGCAACGTATCGTCGAACCCCGATTCGACGAGTATTCTAAGACATATCGGTTGGACGGCTTGAAGCCGGCAAACCGATAAGAGATTGGATTAAAATTGATTGGATTTTTTTTAAGCAGGTTAACATGAAAGAAAAAGTAATTATAGTTGGTGCAGGTTTAGTTGGCTCATTGTGGGCATTATTTATGGCTCGTCGTGGCTACAAAGTGGATGTTTACGAACGTCGTGGTGATATGCGTGCAGCTGGTTTTGTCGGAGGTCGCTCCATCAACCTCGCCATGAGTACCCGTGGCTGGAAAGCACTTGAAAAAGCAGGTGTGATTGACTTGATTCGTGACAACGGTTTACCGATGAGTGGCCGCATGATGCATGATACTGAGGGAAATTTAACTGCTCAACCTTACGGAAAAGAGGGCGAAGCGATTTATTCTGTTTCGAGAGGAGGTTTAAATTTGGAATTGATTGAAGCAGCCGACAAACATCCGAATGTTGATTTCCACTTCAATCATCAATGCAGGAAAATAGATGTTCGTAAAAACACCCTCCATTTCGAAAATGAATCGGGTGAACATATTGAGATAACGCCTGACTTGATTTTTGGTGCAGATGGTGCATATTCCGCCATCCGATTAGGTTTACAAAAAACGCCACGTTTCAATTATTCCCAAGAATATCTCGATTATGGTTATAAAGAATTGACCTTTTCTCCGAAAGAAAATGGGGAAGCGCCTTTAAAAATGGGTTCGCTGCACATTTGGCCGCGTGGCACTTTCATGCTTATCGCTTTGCCAAATTTAGATAACACTTTTACTGGAACGCTTTTCATGCCCTACAAAGGCGATCCTGGTTTTGACGATATCAAGACCGATGAAGATGTCAAGCAATTTTTTGAAAAATACTTCCCAGACGCGATGCCGGTTATGCCTGAGTTGTATGATGATTTTAGAAATAACCCAACAGGCGATTTGATAACGGTTCGATGCAATCCATGGCAATATGGAGAGAAAATTTTATTGATGGGCGATGCTTCTCATGCTATCGTTCCTTTTTATGGGCAGGGCATGAATTCTGGTTTTGAAGATTGTAGTGTACTCGATGAAATGGCAGATAAATACAACGAAGATTGGCCAACGATTATCAGAAAATTCAGTGAAACTCGGGTTAAAGATGCGAATGCCATTGCAGATTTAGCACTTCGCAATTTTATTGAAATGCGTGATTTGGTAGGCGACCCAATGTTTTTGTTGAGAAAGAAAATCGCTGGACATTTGCACAAAAAGTATCCTGATTTTATGCCCGTCTATTCAATGGTTTCTTTTTCGAACATCCCTTATTCTCAAGCATTAGCAGAGGCAGGCCGTCAAGATGCTTTGTTTGAAAAAATATTGGCAATCGACGGAATCGAAGAAAAATGGAATGGCACCGAAGTAGAAGCAATTTTTGAAGAATGGTTTAAGAGCAACAATGGCAACTCGGCAACAATGGCAACTCGGTAATGCCTAATTATCAACAAAATCACAACCCAATGAGATATATTTCAATCATCCTACTCTTCACCTTCCTCAACCTACAATGCATGTCGCAAGATAAACCCACCTTACTCTATTTTGGCGACCCGATGTGCTCGTGGTGCTACGGTTTTTCACCTGAACTATCAAAGGCACTTAAAGCATTGGATGGAAAAGTTGAATTGGAAATGGTCATGGGTGGCCTGCGTCCTTACAACACGCAAACGATGGTAGAACTTGGTGATTTCCTTCAACATCATTGGGAAGAAGTAGGAGAAAGAAGCGGTCAACCGTTTAAATATGATATTCTAAAAGATAAGAATTTTGTCTATGATACCGAACCAGCTTGTCGAGCAGTACGAGTGGTTAGAAAATTGAATCCATCAAAAGAATTGGAATTTTTCAAGGCTGTTCAAACGGCTTTTTATTACGAAAATAAAAACACGGCTGACGTGCAAACCTATTTAGCAATTGCTGAAGAAATGGACATTGATGTAACTGCTTTTAAAGAAGAATTTGAATCAGAAGAAATGAAAGCATTAATTAGAAAAGACTTTGAAAAATCGGCAGAGATGGGGGTTCGCGGTTTTCCTTCCTTGATATTGGTTGATGGCGAGAAGAATATCTCAATTTCAAATGGATATTTGCCAAGCGAACAAGTTGTTCAGAAAATTGAATTGTTTTTACAAAAATAAAAACGCCCCGCGAACAAATCACGAGACGTTTTACTTTCTTTTACGAGTTTGCTCTTAACAATACTGGTCGTAAGCCATCTTCAAGTTCGCTGCGATGATTTGCGCAGAACGTCCCTCAATGTGGTGACGCTCAAGAACATGAACCAGCTTTCCATCTTTAAACAAAGCGATAGCTGGTGATGACGGAGGATAGGGTAACATGAGCTCTCTTGCCTTTTCTACTGCCTCAAAATCAACTCCGGCAAATACAGTCGCAGTATGATCTGGCTTCTTTTCATTATCTAATGAAAACTTCGCGCCTGGACGCGCATTTGCTGCTGCACAACCGCAAACAGAGTTAACAACAAGTAAGGTTGTACCTTTTTGGGCAATTGCTACGTCTACATCAGTAGCGGACTTAAGACTATTAAAACCATGGTCTGTAAGGTCTTTTGCCATCGGAGTTGTCAAGTGTTCAGGATACATATTTTTAAATTTTTACTTTAAATATTTTTAAATATCGAAAATAGTTATATATTTACGTTAGTTATACACAGAATCTTAGACTAACATACTACACTAAGAACTTAATACTTACCTATAATGTTCTCTACCTAAGAGAAAATCTACACAAATATACTCTAACAAAGTATAAAAATCTAAACAAAACAGAACTACCAACTTCCCCTTTATAGGAGCAAAAACTAATTTGTTCAGACTTAATTATCCCATGTCCTAATTAATTTAAAACAATTTGATTTGAATTGTATTCAAAAAGGACAACTTTATACACTAAGAAACATTTTTGAAACAATTTATTTAAAATTATTTGTTTTATTTCAAATAATTTGC
Source organism: uncultured Saprospiraceae bacterium (assembly GCA_937930815.1). Classification (GTDB taxonomy): domain Bacteria; phylum Bacteroidota; class Bacteroidia; order Chitinophagales; family Saprospiraceae; genus JAGQWW01. Next base: position 3,193 of record CALHBQ010000122.1, read on the forward strand.
CAATTTTGTTGAAACAAAAATTTTCAAATTATGAAACTGGAAGTATTCATAAGTAAGAAAGGGACAAAAGTGGTAAAGGCTACAAACTTACACGCAGCTTTACAACTACCTAATGAACAGTACGCTAAAAACGTACGTAAATGGCTTAAAGAAGTCTACGATTTCTCTGATGGGATTCGCAGGCCTTCTCCTTTGCGCGACTTTGCTCGTAAGCCAACCAATAACCCAGTTATTGCAGATTACTATCTAACTATTAGATTAGCCAAACTTATTGCTTTGAACTCAAGTAGCAAAGTGAAACAAAAGTTTGCAAACCAACTGCATCAATTGGAGAATGAAAAAACAGAAAAAGAACAACCTATCACCACCAATGAGGTTGCTGAAATAATTGATATTGCTACAAAAATGGGTTCTGTTGCTTATCAAGCACAAAGCGAACGCCAACATATGGATGTTTATAAATCTAAAAATGGCTCAGCTGCTAACTGGTGGCAATACCGCGAAAGATTACTTGGCTATGGTGAGAGCTTCTGGAAAGAAGGTGCCTTGTCTAATAAAGAATTAGCAAAAGGTCTTTCACAAAGAGAGCTTTTAATCAACGTTGATAAGTACGAAACGATTCGTGCAGGTGTAGTTGATTATTATATGTCTGCTGGAAAATCTGAGGAAGAGGCAAGAAGATTGGGTGATTTGGCAAAAATGTTTGCAGAGAAACTTGGCCTTGAAATCTTAGATGATAGAAATGAAACCAAGCCTGCTGCAGGAAGACCAAGTGGCGCACGCGTAAGAGATTTAAAAACAACCAAAACTCAACAAGCCCTCTGGGCCTCATAAAGCATGGATTGAACAAATTTTCTCCACATAGATTGAGTTTATTTAAAGAGCTATTTAGTCAGTTGATTAAATAGCTCTTTTCTTTTATATTTTTGCAGCATGGAGAAGCTTTCGACCGTAATCATGACTTTCAATGAATCTGCGCATATCGGCAGATGTATTGAGTCTGTTTTGCCTTTCTCCGATGAAGTTTTGGTGGTTGATTCCTTTTCAACCGATGATACTTTGCAAATCGCAAAAAAATTAGGAGCGACTATTATTCAAAA
>CALHBQ010000123.1 GCA_937930815.1 uncultured Saprospiraceae bacterium
AACGGAAAAGCAACTCTTATCCCTTCTTCCAAACACGGAGATATTCAATCTCGTAATCAGCAGGTAAATCTGCCTCGGTCGGTATGCCCAACCACGGGAAAGTTTCTGAATCAAACCAAATTTTATAAGGCACATCGGTTATCCAACGGTCAGGTTCTGCACCATCTTTGGTGACGAGTTCTTTAGTGATGTTGCCGTTGGGATGCAATTCGCCATCCACATAAATTTTGATATAATCAGGCGTCCATTCGTAACCATAAACATGGAAGCCATCGGCGGTATTATTTTCTGCTTGAATATTGGTCGTGTATGCTGGTCCATTTCCATCAGGCAAATAATATGGATTATTGGAATCCCAACTGATGATATTGAATTTCAATCTTTTTTTCCATGCGTCGCTGGTTTTATGTCCGCCAAACATTTCGAACATATCCAACTCTGATTTTTTTGTTTCTGATTGGTTGGAAGTTGTCCAAAAAGAACTGGTAATTGGTGCTTTTGCCGATTTGCTTTTGATTTCCATGTAGCCGTAACGGAAATGATTTCTACCGATAACTGCCGCAGTGGTGATGTTTTCAAATTTCTCACCAGTATTTCGATGTACTGCTGGGTCGAACGGATAATCAGGTTCCCAACGAGTTTGGATTTTGAGTTTGCCGTCTTCAAGTCGTACATTATCTGTAGAAAATTGAGAAGGCGGACGACCATTAAAATTGGAAACGTATTCTCCGTCTGTTCCTTGAATGTGCCATTTGTCTTTGTCGAGTGCTGACTCGTCAAACTCATCACTTACGTTTTCTCGCAATGTCCAATTTCCTGTATTGTCAGGATCGGTTAGTGGTAAAAAGTCTTGGGTTGTTTCGCCCCCGCCGCCATTTGGCTCTTCTTTTTTGCAACTGAAGGCAGCTAATAAGATTAGAAAAGCAAGTAATAGATATGATTTTTTCATTGAATTGATATTTTAAAAGATAGCAAACAAACTTTTACAAGGTTAAGCGAATTCTCCCGAGTTGGTTTACTAAATTTTAACTGAGAAGTACACAATCTTACCTTTCAAAAATCTTATAAAAATCTAACTTTGATTTGAATATTTGATTCGTAATACTTTTGATAGCTCGCTAAATCTATATATATTTACCTACATTTAGCGAGCTATCAAGCAAATTATATGAAAAAAATTATTGGTCGAAATCAAGAACAAGCAATTTTAAGAGAAGCTGAACGGTCTGATGAAGCCGAAATGATTGCGATAACAGGTCGAAGACGAGTAGGTAAAACTTTTTTAGTACGTTCAGTTTATAATGGAAAAATCAATTTGGAATTTACAGGTGTTCAGAATGCTCCCCGAAGTGAACAAATAGCCTCTTTTCATTTTTTAATGCAGCAATTCGCAGGAGAACAACTCAAATTGAAATTACCCAAAAATTGGTTGAAAGCATTTCATCAACTAATTACGGTATTGGAAACTAAAAAAGAACCCGGGGCAAAATTGATTCTGTTTTTTGATGAATTACCGTGGTTAGCGACCAAAAAATCAGGTTTCTTACGGGCATTCGGTTTTTTTTGGAATAATTGGGCTTCTAAAAATAATATCATTGTAGTGATTTGCGGCTCAGCTGCTTCGTGGATAATTGAAAAAGTGGTGAAAGACAAAGGCGGTTTACACAATCGGATTACTAAACGAATTAATTTAAAACCCTTCAATCTCTCTGAAACTGAAGCATTTTTTAAAAGTCAGGGAGTAAAATTAAACCGTTATCAAACGGTTTTGATATACATGATAATGGGTGGTATTCCGCATTATTTAAAAGAAGTAAAAGCAGGAAAAAGCGCCGTTCAAAATATCAATGATATATGCTTTTCAAATGAAGGATTATTAATAGATGAATTCGCTAACTTGTATCCCGCATTATTTGAACATTCGGACAATCACATTGCAGCTATCAAGGCATTGGGAACTAAGTGGAAAGGGCTTACAAGATCAGAAATCATCAAGGTATCAAAATTGCCGAATGGTGGAGGTTTGACTAAAATTTTGAATGAATTAAGCTATTCAGGCTTTATTTCAGCCTATTATCCTTACGGAAAAAAGAAGAAAGATATACTATATCGCCTTACGGACGAGTATTCACTTTTTTATATCAATTTTATTGAAAAAAGGAAGCATAATATTCAAGGTACATGGCAAGCATTAAGTCAAACATCGGTATTCACAAGTTGGACAGGTTATGCTTTTGAAAGTCTTTGTTTAAAACACATCAATGAGGTTAAAGAGGCTTTAAGAATTGGAGGAATTTATGCCGAAACATCAAGTTTTACATTCCAAGGCGATGAAGTATTTCCGGGCACTCAAATTGATTTATTGATAGACAGAAATGACCACGTAATTAATTTGTGTGAAATCAAATTTCACCAAACTTCATTCACCATCACCAAATCTTATTCAGAAAAATTAAGAGCCAAAATGGCTGTATTCAAGGGTGTTTCAAAAACTAAGAAACAGATTTTTTTAACGATGATTACTTCGTTTGGCATGACTGAAAATAAATACAGCCAAGAATTGATAGATAATAGCTTAACTATGGATGTTTTGTTTGAATAAGGAATTTTCAAAAGCCAAAAAGCATCAAAAGAAACACGCCAATCAATCCAGAAATTCCCATAACCAACGATTGAATCGTGTAGGTTCTATACAACACATTCGGTGGTACTTTGTGCAAACGATTCAGCAACCAAAAGAAGCTTGAGTTCGCATGAAAAACACAAAATGCACCGCAACCAATTAATGCTGCTGTCATTTCCGGCGAAACCGGTAAACTATCTATCATCGGCGATAACATGGAAGCCGTACCAACTAACGAAACGGTAATTGACCCCGTTGAAATCGTTAAAATCGACGCTACCACAAACGGCAACATTATCCCCAAAATAGGAAAGGCGCTGAACACCTCTACAATTTCATTTTGAATGCCGGATTGTTTGATGACATAGCCCAATGCACCACCCGCCCCCGTGATCATAATGACAAGGGCTGATTTCAAAATGGCTTGTTCGACCAATCGGTTGACCGTGCCGCGTTTGTCTTTTGATTTTAGTTGAAAAGCAGCGATGAATGCTCCAATAAAAACCGCCACTAATGGCAATGACATGAAATTTAAGGCTTTGCCTACGACACCCATTTTTTCAAATTCTATAAATGCTCCTGAACCGATTAATAGAATCGGAATCAAAATCGGCAAGAGGTCTAATAGGAAACTACCTTGTTGAAAAGCGATGTTTTCTTTGGTTTTTGGAACCTCAATTTTCACTTCAGCGGCAAGTTCTTTATCATATTCTAACCACTCATTCTTTACAAAATAAATTACGAATAATACGCCGCCAATCATCGCAAAAGCAGCAACAATCAGATTTACCAAAAGCATTCTACCGATATCAATACCAAGTAAGGAAGCGACTGCCAATGGCCCAGGTGTCGGAGGAATTAAGGTGTGAGAAACGGTCAGACCAGCAGCAAGTGCGAGACCGATGTACAATACTGGTTTTTTACTTTTTACTGCCAAAGATTCAGTGACTGGTTGTAGAAGAATGTATGCCACATCTACAAAAACAGGAATCGAAACAATGTAACCCGTGAAGCCCATTGCCCACGGCAATTTCTTCTCTCCAACTCTTTTTACGATACCATTTGAAATGCGAAATGCGCCGCCAGTCTCTTGCAAAACTTCGCCGATAAAAGCTCCTAAAATGATGATGACGGCAATCCACCGCAACGTTTCACTGAAACCTTTGAGTAGGATTTCAACGGTTTCTTTTCCGCCCAAATCCATTGAGATTCCCAAGCCCAGTGCCACCAAAAGTAATGCAATGAATGGGTGAATTTTCCATTTAGAAACGGAAAGTATCAGTAATAATAGGAAGCCGATTAAGATTGCGAAGTTTAAGGTCATTTTTATGGGTTTTTAGTTAAATCAAGTAGCTGTTTTCTTTTTGACTCAAATCTGGAGATTTGATATTTAAGGGCATCGGTTCAGAGAACCTCGCCAGCATTCCTTTTTTTATAAAAAAAGAAATGCTCGTGCAGGTCTCTGACCTGTCACGATATGCGGCAAATCTCCAGATTTGGGTAATCAAAGTATATAGAACTTATCCCAAAAAAAATCCCGAACTTTTGACATGCAAAAATTCGGGATTCTTTATTTCAAGTCTCACCTTTTTTAATAAGATAAAACTTAGTGGTAAAATGAACTTACTTCACCATCACTACTTTAGTACTTCTGTTGAAAGCACCTGCACGTACAGCAACTACATAAGTTCCTGAAGTTGCAAAAGTATTTTCATTGATGAAGTTATCACCTTGGATACCATCCGCTTGATAAACAATGCGACCAGACATATCATGAACGCTGATTTGAGCGTCTTGAATGTAAGTACCCAATTGTACCATAACACCACTGTTTTGAGTATTGATGATAATTTGCTCACCAGCATCTACATCAAAAAGATTGGTCGTTGTTCCTTCTAATAAAAGAACAAAATTGTCAGAAGTATAATCAGCATCACCTTGACCCCAAACCCAAAATCTATGATCTCCTGAACTTGGAGCTTCGAAGTCAATAGTAGCCAATCCATAATCCGTCCAATCAAATTTGAAATTTTTGACCAAAGCATCTCCTACCAAATCCTTAACACCAATCCATACGTTGATATCAGGAGTAGATGTTTTCACGTAACAAGAATAAGTGTAATTTTTACCCGCTTCCATTTTTACGATTTGCTCAATGTTACCATTGGCAGCAAAATCACCAGATTGCGCATCTGCTACGATTGTAACTACATTATTATTCCCTGGCGTCCAAGGTGCTAAAATACCTGACTCAAAACTTGGGTTAATCAGTAAATTTTGACCAGTCAAACTGAATGAAAATAAAACGACTAAACAAGCCGTGTAAAAAGCGTAAATTTTTTTCATAATCTAAAATTTTTGGTTTAAACGAACCGTCTGACCAAATCTGTCGGGTAAGACCAGTAATCGTTAGAATTTAAAAAAAGGCGTATATGTTCACCAACAAAGCTAATTCAGAGAACCGCATCAGTACTTCAATATTTTAACCCAACAATGCACTATATTACCCCTTGACATCAAACACCAAACATTTATTGTAATTTTTGTGTAAAATTTTAATCATTTTAACCAAAACTACTATTCAAGTTTGAGTTTGGCTTCAATTTCTTCAATGGTCATATTCTTTGTTTCAGGTAGATAGAAAAACAAAATCACCAAGCCAATTGCCACTGTTGCACCATAGAAAAGGAAGGTCGTACTTATCCCCATGGTTGATAATTGCCATGGAAAAAACTGCTGTACCAAGTAACTCGTCAAACTCGTCACCAAAGCAAAAAATGGAATTGCGATCCCTCGAATTGAACCTGGGAAAATTTCAGAAAATAAAACCCACATAATCGGTCCAACCGAAAAGTGGAAGGCAGCAATAAAACTCAAAATTCCTATTAAAATTAAAATTCCATTTAACGAAACTGCCTTCTGAATCAGCGCAGCAGAATGGTCACGTGCGGTCTCTATGCCAACGGTTTCTTTCAATGCCTGTTTGAATGCAATATCTGATTGGTATTCTTTGCCAACCATTGCTGTCAGTTCATCCAAATTCGGGATGCTATTTTCTTTCCTCATTTCCGTCATAGCATCCTGCGTGATTGTATAGCGCGCCTGATTGAAGCCGTAAGAACAAATCGCTAAACTCGCCACAATCCAAACCATTCCCCACAAAATCATCGGTCGTCTTCCGAGTTTATCAATCAACAAAAGAGACATTATAGTAAAAATCACACTGACCAAGCCAAACCAAATTGCTTGTTGAAATGCGGCGTCTGTTCCGATTCCTAATTGCTCAATTACGGTTGGTGCGTAAAACAAAACTGCATTGATTCCTGTAGATTGTTGTGCGATGGCAATCGTTGTTGCGATGATAAAAATGGTACGCATTCGTTTGCTAAAAATTTCAGAAAGCTGAGAACCAATTGAACGATTACTTGAATTTTTAGCAATACTTCTTTTCATCTCATCAATTTGAGAACCAATTTTATTTTCGGGAATTACTTTTCGCAAAGTATCCTTAGCTTCTGCTTCTTTGCCTTTGTACATCAACCAATATGGACTTCTTGGAATGGTAAAAAGCAATAGAAACCATACCAATGCAGGGATGACCTCCGAACCCAACATGTATCGCCAAACGTTTTCTTTTAAACCTATACTCGTCACCCAAGCAGCATCCGAACTCATCCAACCTTGTATCAGATAATTGATAAAATAGGCGGCAGATAAACCCACAACGATGTTGATTTGATTCATCGAGACCAGTTTGCCTCGTTGCTCGGAAGGGGCAATTTCGCCGATATACATGGAAGATAGCGTAATGGAACTAAAAGCCAATCCCCCTAAAAAACGGGCAGCAACCAAAGACCAATAATTGACTGCCATTGCCGAGCCAATTGCCGATATCAAATAAAGGGCTGCAATAATTTGAAGTGTTTTCTTTCTTCCGAAAAGGTTACTGGCATAACCCGCAAACGGCAATGCCAATAAAACTCCAAGTCCAGGAGCGCTAACGGCAGTTCCTAACTGCCAGTCAGTCAAGCCAAATTCGGCGGTGATAAATTTAGTCGTTCCCGAAATCAGCGCGGCGTCCAATCCGAAAACAAAGCCGCCCATCGCGACGATGGTAGCATAGGTAAAAGCGTTTTTTTGGTAATTCATTTTGTTTTGTTTTGAAAATCAAATTGAAAAATCAAATTCATAAAAACTGATAATCAGCACATTACAAATCTATTTTTTCTATAAACATTGGCTCGTTTTAAAATTATTGAAGTGATTTAGACTACGTTTTTTTCTAAGCACCAGTCTTTTCAAGACCAAAATCTTCGAAGCGAACGCAAACTAAAATCCAAATCAAGAAAACCACAACATAAGCTCCGTCAATGATTAATCCGTTTACAACTTCGAGAAAACTATTAGAAAAAGCAGACAATTCATAGTCAGGAAAATATTGTTCACTCTCATCAATCGTATAAATCAGAGAGCATCCTAACTTAAAAAAAGCATATAGTAATATCAAGGGAATGCCAAGTGCGATAGCAATCCCTTTTCTTTTAATACTGGAATGGTATGCTAAAATCAGGGAAAGCAATAAAACCAATGGCATTAGAATGGTCGGTCGAGAACTGGTGTAAAATCCTTGTGTTTCCACATTGACATTGGTCTCTCCCGTTTGGCGCATTCGATTGCGCACCTCTTCCAACATTTTTTTACTGCGGATATGAAAAAGTATATTGGTTCCTCTCTCCAAGTCTTCGTGGGGCAAACCTATAATTTCGGCTTCGCTTGACAAATTGGCGAAAAGTTTATTTCCACTTGAAGCATAAAAATCGCGTGCGACATTATCACATCCTGTTGCTCCAGCAATTACAAATAAGGCGATGTATAAGACCATAAATTTCCAACCAAAACTAAGCAACAAGTTAAGCGGTTTCATTCATTTTGTTTTTATTTACCACAGAAATAAGCCAGTAAAACCATGCTAAAACAGTGATAAGGATAAATGCGCCCTGCCAAAATTCATAATGCGCAAAATCGAAGAAAGAAGGTGCATAAGCCCCCAATAAATACAGCGTTATGATACGAATCAAGTTGAGAAGCGCAAAAGCAAAAGGCGCTACAAGGAGGTATTTCCATTTGTTAGAAAAATTGGTTGGATAAACAGAAACCGCCGCCAGAAATAAAACTGTTGGAGCAATGGCATCACATCCCTTTGCAATATTCATATTAAAAAGATCTCCAAAAATATGGGTTCCTTCTGTGACCGTTCCTAATCCAAAAATATTGAGCAATGCACTGCCAACGGTAGCATAGCCGATGACGATGGGAAGGTTTATAAAATTTTCGAAAAGCTCAGTGTTGCTGATTGAAAAAAAGACTATCATAAAAAGCACTAAACCCAAGAAAAATTTTATCATCGGAAGGCGTCGCTTCTGAGCTTCCATCCAATTTTTCAAAAAACCTTGGCTGCTTGACTTTTGCTTTCTTTTACCTCCTTTATTCTTCTTTTTCTTTTTGGACATTTATATCAACTATTTATCTTTTAGACTAAGAACTGCTTATAGCTTCAAAGGCGAAAGATAACGAAATCGGATTTCATCTTGTTTCTAAAAATTATCTGACAATTGCACTATCTTATCTTATTTGTTTTCTCCAAAAACCAACAAAGAGGTTAGTTATGGAACCTGACAGGTAATCTTCCAAGGTAAAATAATGTAAAGACAAGGTAATTTCTACCAATGTAAAACCTCTTTTTCACTTTTATTTTGTGGAGACATCTTAATTACGATAAAACGGAATTATTAGACCTTATTCTAAAGAGACAAATTCCTAAACACCTATTCGTAACATGAATCTTTAATTCTACAGCAATTTCATTGGACGAGTCAAACCATGAAACTCGTTGTAAACATTAATTGATGCAACCTTTAATTCCAGTCTTTTCTACTCAACTTCTCACATCATAGTAAGCCTTAGTAAAAAAGGGTAAAACTTTAAATACGTAACAACCTTCTGCTATATGAAATTTTATATCATAATTTTTTTTGCATTACTTTTTTCGATTTCGAGTAATAGCCAGAATCAACGATTTTACGACAACACTGCTGGAACAAATAATTGGAGTGACCCTGGCAATTGGCAAAGCGGAGATATTGCAGATGATAATACTGATATGGCCAACTTATCCGCAGACGATGTCACACTCGATGCTGATTACACTATTCAGCAGATTAGAATAAACAATAACGCAACCGGTGCCAATGACAAAACAATTTCTGGAACAAATACGCTTACGCTTGATAATCGCAACGCTAGTTCTCAAGCTGTGATAAGACATAATGGAAATAATGGTACTACCTTGTTTATAGAACCCGACATTATCGTTGACAACGGTGGTGCTCCTTTATTATCTTGGTTTCAGATTACTACCGCTAGTAGCCCTGCGAACAAAATAGTTGTACAAAATAAGGTAACCGTTAATTCCGAATTATTACTTAGATCGTTTACTGGAGAGATAATTTTAGAAGGAGAACTGCATGGCTCAAGTTCAAGTACAATAAGAATTTCTCATAATTCGAATTTGGTTACCTTCTCCAACACAGCAGATAATACAAATTTTTCGGGTGTGATTATTGGTTTCTCCGCAGAGGGAATCTCAAATATTCAACCACCAAATCTCTTTTCTGCGCCGAATGCAACATATAGAGCAACTGCGAATTTTTTAGGTCAAAAACCTGGCTCCTTGGAAGTAAATGGAGCAGATACTTTCAAAAGTCCAATTGAAATAAATCCAGGTAATACCCAATATACTTTTTACTGGAATGAAGACCAAAATTGTCTGGGAACACTTGATGCCGCAGGAGGAAATCTAATCTTTGAAATGGGTTCAACGAATACCATTTTACAATTTCAAAATAGTTCTGCATTTAACTGGGGAGGTAGTCTTATCATTAATAATTTTGAAGAATATCGCATTCGTTTTGGAACGGATAATACAGGTCTAACCCCTGCGCAATTAGGAATAATTGATGTTGGAGGCCCACAAGTTGCTATTGATCCTAATGGATGGCTCTATTATCCTTGTACGATAACTGATTCTGGCTTGAGCAATGTCGTGTGTAACGACAATGGGACACCAAGTAATCCTTCTGACGATTATTATACTTTCGATCTTGATCCAATAGGAGGTGGATTAGGTTCAACTTACACCGTGAGTGGTACAGATATCACAACTGTATCAAACAATAGTTATGGTTCCTCTACTAGTTTTAGTACGCTCCCTGGTAGTGCAGGCTTTGGAGATTTGACAATCACTATAGCCGATGATAATGATACTAATTGTACTTTGGATGAGACAATTGTTGATTTGGGTTCCTGTTCTAATCAATGCAATATCAACAGTTCTGGGATAACCAACGTTCAGTGTAATAACAATGGGACACCGAGCGATCCTTCTGATGATTATTATACCTTCGATTTGGAGCCAGGTGGAGTAAATTTAGCAGCTGGATATTCCATCAATGGTACTGATGTAAACAACGCTTCTGCAAATTACGGTGGTTCCGCTCCTTTTAGTACCAGCATTGGTAGTGCTGGGAACGGAGATATTGATTTCGACATCATCGACGATAATGATGCGCTTTGCATTTTCGCAGAAACTATTGTTGATAGGGGTACTTGCTCCGATGATTGTGACATCACTGAC
>CALHBQ010000124.1 GCA_937930815.1 uncultured Saprospiraceae bacterium
ATTACTGGAAACAGAAAAGCATTTGGATAAGCCTGCGGTGGCGGTTTATTATTATTGCTATCGTTCGCTTACTCAGTCTGACGAGGAGTCTTTTTTTAGAAAATTCAAATCTTTACTGTTGGCAAATGCACATCTTTTTCCCGTAAGGGAAAAGAGAGATTTGTATTTGCTTGCCACGAATTACTGTATTAAAAAAATGAATGCTGGCGAGCGACAATATGCTCGGGAAGGATTGGATATTTATAAAGATGCACTTCAAAAAGAAGTCTTGTTTGTAAACGGAAGCCTTTCTCGATTTACCTTTTTTAATATTATAACAAAAGGATTGGTTTGTGAAGAGTTTGATTGGATAGAAGACTTTATCAGCACTCATCAACATTCTTTGGAAGCAAAACATCGAGCGGCATCTGCGAGTTATTCAATGGCGCGTTTGGAATATCATCGAGGCGATCATGTCGCAGCTTTACAGCTTTTGCAAAAAGCAGATTATGAAGATTTGCTGCAAAATTTACAAGCCAAAGCCATCATGGCAAAAATCTTTTTTGAATCAGAAGATATTGAAGTTTTGCTTTCTCACCTTGATGCGATGGAGCAATTTATTCGTCGTCGAAAAGTGATTGGTTATCACCAAGAGTTGTTTCGTAATTTCATTCTTCTTTTGAAAAAGCGAATTGAAATCCCTGATTTTGAAAAGGAGAAGTTACGCCTTTTGAAAAAGGAAATTGAAGAGGTGAAGGCTGTGGCGGAGCGGAGGTGGTTGTTGGAGCAAGTATGAAATACAGCAGCCCATGAATTAATTCATGGGCTGCTGTATTTTGGTTGAAACCTAAAAATTCCATTTCGTAGTCAAGCCTCCAGAGAACATCTCGGTACGAACGATATCGCTACCAAACAATGCTCTATATCCAACACCATATCTATAATCGAAACCGATATCCAATTTCTTTAATACGATGATTGCAAATCCACCTTGCAAAAATACTCTTTGGTGAATACCATCTCTAAGGTCATAACACTCATAAATGTCGTCTTGGTGAGTTGTAGTAGGCACCGCTAAGTCTCCGTTGACAATGGCATTGAAACTGCGGTCCATATTATTATCAACAACTTGTTTGGTTGCACCGTATACTTTCAATTGACCACCATAAGAATAGCCAAGGTTTGTCCCAAGACCTCCAGTCAACCTGAAAATTCTTAGAAATTTAATGCTTTTTTGAAGTGTGCCTTCTACCGCCAATTCGTCATTCATGCTTTCGAAAGAAAGGTAAGAGCCATCTCTTTCTGTGCTATGATAATAGACGCCATCCAATCGATTTTTATTAGAAACGATAGCTAAGTTTAAATCAAAACCTTTCAATTTTGGTACTTCAAAAGTTGCGAAAGCTCTAAAGTGTGGGTTTTCACAAACACCACCATATAGGTCTTGTGGTAAGAAAGATTGATTGGCAAAAAGTGATTTGTCGACATTTCTTCCCGTTGAAACCATGTAGTCATAATCCAAATTTTTGATCATGTCTCGGTCTGTACCCATTGAAATACCTGCATTTTTCAATTTCCAAGTACCAATATTTACTTGTGCGGATGCAATTTGAAAACAAAACAAGAAAGCTGTAGAAAGTAAGATTAATTTTTTCATTATTGATAAATTTAGTTTGGTGATTAATTAGTTAATCAATAGACAGGGTGGGGGGAGTTGTACCCTAATTTTTCCAAACTTATTTTTTTGATGAGTAAACGGTCTGCCGGTTCTAAAACCGTCCGACTGTTAAGTGCCTTGTTTTTGTTCAACGGCTTTAAAAGGAGATTCTTAGCAGCAGGACGGCTGGAAGCCGGCATGCTGCGGGGTACGCTATTACAAAACATTCACCTCTGGCGTCAACTCAATTCCATATTTCTCTTTCACTGATTGTTGAACGCGGAGGGCGTGTTCCCAAATTTCTTTACCAGTGGCACCGCCATAGTTGACGAGTACTAATGCTTGCTTGGCGTGGCAGCCAGTGTTGCCGATTCGTTTGCCTTTCCAACCTGATTGGTCGATGAGCCAGCCGGCTGGGATTTTATATTGTTCGTTTGGTAATTCGTAAAAAACGAGGTTGGGGAATTTCTTTTGTAAGGCTTCAAATTGCGCTTTTCCAATTTCTGGGTTTTTGAAAAAACTGCCGGAGTTGCCCAATTGCTTTGGATCAGGTAATTTGGAAGAACGGATTTCTATGACAGCTTTACTAACATCTTGAATGGTGGTTTTTGCAATTCCTTTTCCACTTAAAATTTCTTTGATAGCTCCGTAAGAATTCTTGATCGCGTGGTTGCGATTGGTGAGTTTGAAAAAGACTTTTGAAATAAAAAATTGACCTTTTAATTGTTTTTTGAAAACGCTATCGCGGTAGCCAAATTTGCAATCCTTTTTGTGAAAAGTATTTTTTCTGCCTGTTTCAAAACGGAGTGCTTCCAGTTTTACAAAAACGTCTTTCAGCTCAACGCCATACGCACCAATGTTTTGAATAGGGGAGGCACCAACGGTTCCTGGAATTAGGGAAAGGTTTTCAATTCCTCCCAAATTTTGCGAAAGCGCCCATAAAACGAACTCGTGCCAGTTCTCTCCGCCGCCAACTGCTACAATCGAATGAGTAGCAGTTTTTTCAACGATTTCAATTCCTTTGAAATCATTTTTTAAAACCAAACCTTTCCAGTTTTTGGTGAGGAGCATATTGCTACCGCCACCTAAAATCAGGATGGGTTGAATACCGTTCTTAATAATTTGACGAAAGTCGGAGGGCGTTTTTACAGAGGCGAAGTGTGATGCTTTTACATCAAGGCCGAAGGTGTTGTAGGGGAGAAGCGATACGTTTTTTTTTATCATAATGTGGCGAGTTGAAAGTTTGAGGTTTTAAGTTGAAGGTTGAGCTTTCGTTCAACCTTCAACTTAAAACTTTCAACTCTTTTACGGTTTTTTATTATCCTCTGACCATTTGACGAGGTTTTCGCAACTGCCATATTGAGTATCAATATTGACAAAAGTAGAATATACTTTTGCTGCAATCCAATCATCTACGAATTTGCTCTTTTTAGCTTCGATAGCTGCTTTTTGTATTTTGGAATAGTCTTGCTCCAAGTTGGCTTGATGTGGAGCGGTGCGTGCTTGAAGATTGACAATTCTAAATGCTTTTTCCTTCGTTGGTAAACTATATTTTACGGGCTCAGAGAAACCACCTGTTTCCATGGTATCGATGACAAAAAAGATATCAGAATCTAAATCTCCAATTTCAAAAAAGGTATTTCCGGAACGTGGGTTGACCATACGGCCATCATTATTATAACTCTGTTGATCCTTGTTTCCGTATTTTTTTACAGCTTTTGAAAAAGTGATAGAGTCATTCAAAATTAGCATTCGAACTGAATCCAAAAGCCTTTCGCTTTTGTCCAAATCAGCTTGTGTGATAGCTGGTTTGACTAGGATGTGACGTGTGTGGATTGAATTACCACGACGTTCCAAAAGTTCTATTAAGTGAAAGCCGAATTGTGATTCAACGATATCAGAAAGTTCTCCTGGTTCAAGATTGTAAGCAGCTGCTTCAAACGCAGGAACAAATTGACCGCGACGGGTCCAACCCAAATCTCCACCACCACGTGCAGAGCCAAAATCTTCTGAATATTTTCCAGCCAACTCCGCGAAATCAGCACCCTCTTCAATGACGCTTTTTCTGAAGCTTTCGAGTTTTTGTCGAGCTTTGTTTTTTTCAACATCATTGGTTTCTGGAACGATAACCAATTCTCCAATTTCAACCTCAGAGTTGAAAAAAGGTAAACTATCTACAGGGATTTGAGCAAAAAACTCTTTCACATCAGCAGGTGTAACTGTTACATCTGCCATGATTTGGCCACGCATTCTTTCAGAAAGAATTTGGTTTTTCAAATCTTGTCTGAATGTTGCTTTTACTTCCGTTACCGATTGGCCATAGTAATCCTCAAATTGCTGAATATCATTCCCCATAAGGGTCAAAATACGGTCGATACGAGCGGTAAGTTGTGCTTCCACTTCATCTTCTGAAACTTCAAGACTATCGAGTTTTGCTTGATTGACGAGTAGTTTTTGAACCAAAATTTGATCTAATACAAAACACTTTGCATTATCAGGCAAAACACCTTGTTGTGACCTTAGCATGGCGTGTTGTTCTTCTACTTCTGTCAGTAATACTAGTTCGCCACCCACTTGAGCGACTACTTTGTCAATGACTTGTCGCTGTGCAAAAGACCACGATGCAGACAACACTAATACTAGGACTAAGAAATTTTTCATTTATAAAATTTTATATTATTCCGCCGCGTCTCGCGAGCGTACATTTCTGCTTTTTTATCTTCTAAAAATTTTTGTTTTCGTTGATGTAAAATCACTCTTTTGATTTCACTCGCTAAATATTCTAATGG
>CALHBQ010000125.1 GCA_937930815.1 uncultured Saprospiraceae bacterium
TGTTTCAGGTTGTTCTAATATTGAAATATAACGAGCAATGTATTCATCGAAATTGGTCATCCGCTTTTTCATTTCTACATCAATCGAATCTATCGCTGATGATAACTGGCGAGAACTCAACATCGTATGATGAGACTTAAACAGCTCTTCGTCAGTACCACTAATCTCAAACGAACTCATGTCAAATACCTTTGACCAAGTTTTAAACTCCGTTCTTACAAAAGGATAATTTCGTTTTCCATCCTTGAATTCAGGTTTGACTTCGTTGAACTGGCTGCCGTCTTCCAAATCCATTACAAAATATTTGCCTTCATTCGTCGTGTACATTCGCCCGCGCTCGGCATTGATTTGGGACATTCGATTTTCGTTGGAGGAGCTATGATCATAAATCAATACTTTCTCTACTGTTCCATCTTCATCGACTTTATTATCGACTCTTATTATAATGTCTCCAAAGTCATCATTGAACAATCCTTCCTCTATACTCAGTGTCGGTTTTTGTTTTCTAATGTCATGCAATCGCGATTTGAATTTCAAATTTGAAATGGGTATCAAACTATCGTTTACGAAAAATGAGAGAATGGCTATTCCAAAAGCAATAAATATCAATGGACGCATAACTCGTGGCAACCCAACTCCTGCTGACTTAAAACTCGACAACTCATAATGTTCTGCCAAATTCCCCATTACCATGACTGAAGAAATGAGCACCGCAATTGGCAAAGCCATCGGGACCAGCGATACCGTCATATAACTCAACAACTCAATCAATAAAAGCAATCCTGCTCCCTTCCCTACAATATCATCGACATACAGCCACAACGTCTGCATCATCAAAACGAATATCGCAATGAGAAAGGTCACGAAAAATGGACCTATAAAGGATTGTATGAGAAGTTTATCTATTTTTTTCATGTCCTCGCCTCCGCCAAGGCGGAGGAACTGAACAGTTTAATATTTGTGAATATCATTCTAATGACAATATTTAGATCAATTGAATTGCTTAAAATTTTATTAAACAAATCTTAATCTTTTCACACGTTTAGGAGGTTTTTAAATCAGTATATGCCTCATAAAAATAAGGTATCGTCTCTATGCCTCTGTAGTAATTGAACAATCCGAAATGTTCGTTTGGTGAATGGATATCATCACTGTTCAATCCAAATCCCATGAGGACGGTTTTTACTTTTAATTCTTTTTCGAAAAGTGCGACGATTGGAATACTTCCACCTTCACGACTTGGTAGTGGCTTTTTGCCGAAAGTTTTTTCCATTGCTATTTCGGCAGCTTTATATTCAGGTGTGTCAGTTGGTGTTACCGAGCCTTCTCCACCATGCAGGTCTGTGACTTTTACTTTTACATAAGGTGGTGCGATTGCTTTGAAGTGTTTGGTGAACAACTTCGCGATTTCTTTTGAACTCTGATTTGGCACTAAACGCATCGAAATTTTCGCGTAAGCTTTTGATGGCAAAACTGTTTTGGCACCTGCTCCAGTGTAGCCACCCCAAATTCCGTTGCAATCAAGTGTTGGGCGAATGGAAGTTCTTTCCAAAGTAGTGTATCCTTTTTCGCCATGCGTTTCTTTTACACCTAAATCTCTCGCGTAAGCTTTTTCGTTGTGCGGTGCTTGATTCATCAAGGCGCGTTCTTTTTTGCTTACCGTTTCGACTTTATCATAAAAGCCTTTGACGGTGATTTTTCCGTTTTTGTCTTGCAAGGAAGCAATCATTTTACACAAGGTATTGATTGGATTCGCCACTCCTCCTCCATAAACACCTGAGTGCAAATCTCGATTTGGACCAGTTACTTCAACTTCCATATAAGCCAAACCCCGGAGACCAGTTGTGATACTTGGAGTCTTATTATTTATAATGGAAGTATCACTAATCAAAACGACATCACAATCCAGTTTCTTTTTATTCTCTTTTACGAAAGTATATAAATTGGTCGAGCCAACTTCCTCTTCTCCTTCCATCATGAATTTGACATTACATGGTAATTCTTTATTGGCCAACATTGCCTCAAATGCTTTGATGTGCATGAATGCTTGTCCTTTATCATCGCATGCGCCCCGAGCAAAAATTGCCCCTTTGGGATGCAATTTTGTTTTTTTGATAACAGGTTCAAATGGAGGTGAATCCCATAAATCTAATGGATCGGGTGGTTGCACATCGTAATGACCATAGACCAAAACCGTTGGTAATTTTTTATCAATCATTTTCTCACCATACACAATTGGGTGTTTGGCAGTTTGGTGCACTTCTACTTTACTGCAACCTGCTTTTTTCAAATGCTTTTTGATAGACTCCGCCATTTTCTTCACATCCTTTGCATACTTTGGATCTGCGCTGATTGATGGAATTTTCAAAGTCTCCATGAGTTCATCAAGAAAACGTTTTTTATTCTTTTTGATATAGGCTTGCGTATTCTTCATTATTCTTTAAGTGATTTGAAGTCGCTGGGTTGCGGGCGACCGATTTTAAAATTTCGCAAATATACCCTCTGTTCCCCCACAGGGGGGAACGGAACAGTTTATTTTTTTTCAATTTTCGAAAATTCTGTTTTACTTTTAGAAATTATATAGCGACTGTTTTACCTTTCAACATAAAACATACAACTCGAAAACTTTAAAATGGCACTACACAACGACATTGGAAACTACGGAGAAGAACTTGCTTGTGAACATCTCAAAGCAAAGGGTTTTAAAATTTTGGAAACGAATTGGAAATTTTCCAGAGCCGAAGTGGATATCATCGCATGGGATAAAAAGGTTTTAGTTTTTGTGGAAGTGAAAACGCGAACTTCAACTTCATTTGGCAGACCTGAAGCATTTGTCACCAAAAAGAAAATGAAGTTATTGACGCAAGCCGCTTCCTTTTACGCAGAGAAAATCAATCATGATTGGGAGATTCGATTTGATGTAGTTTCTGTCGTCGATAGAAAAAACAAGCAGCCAGTTGTGGAGCATATTGAGGATGCCTTCTTTTTAGGGTTAAAATAAAATTGGGGTTAAGCCAATAAAGACCTAACCCCAATTTGAATCAAAATACAAGTAAAATCTTACCCCACCGTCGCTTTTTCTAACTCTCTAATTTTGGCATTCAAGCCTTCGATTTCTGACTTGTATTTAATGGTTATTTGACCTTGCCTCATTCGAAGATTTTTGAATTCTTCGGCACTTAGATCCAAATCTTCAGAGAGCTTTTTTACCGACTTTTTCGATTCCTCAACCATTTGCTCTAACTCCTTCTTCTTTGAACTAAGTTTTGATGCATTGAAAAGCGACCAAATAAGTACTAAAGCTAAAACGCCTGATAGCGCCATAAATAGAATTTCCATGGTGTAGAATTTTCGTTTTAAAATAAATATTATTACGCATTAAAAGTTGGAACAAAAGAATCAACTCCAAACTTTATTCTGCTAATTTAGGAAAATTAATTTAATCGAAAAAATTAGATCTTGTACAAAAAAGAAACTTTCAATAAGAAAGGTTTGTAACAAATGAAGAAATACACATTATCTCTTCACAACCTTTCCTTCAAAAAATGAATCTGTTTTAATAACACCATTGAATCAGTTCTTAAATTTTAAAACCAAAAATTATGAAAATGCAATTAAAGAACTCCTTAATCTTAACCTTAATTTGTTGCCTTTTTTCAGTCGTGAATTTTGCTCAGGTTGATAACTCTATTGAGGTAACTATGGAGCCTGCACCACCTCCAGAACACGAATATATGGGTCCTATCACCAAAATTAATTGGGAAAATGATACGGAGTTTGACTTTGGTACTATCAAAGAAGGCGAAATCGTAACGCATACATTTACATTTACCAACATTGGTGATGAAGTATTAATTATCGGCAACGCAAAAGGAAGTTGTGGCTGTACTGTCCCTGCTTGGCCAAGAGAACCTATTCCACCTGGCGAAACAGCTTCCATCACTGTAGAATTTAACTCAAAAAGCAAAAAAGGCCCTCGGGTACAAAAAGTAGTTATCACAGCCAATACCGACCCACTTCAAACCTATCTATACTTAAAAGGAACAGTCGAAGTTATTGACGAAGAAGAATACATCAAAAAAATCGAAACAGATCCAGAAACGCAACTTGCCTCAATGGATTGCATCGTAATGTACCCAAACCCAACTTCTGATTTATTAAAATTAGATTTGAAAGAGAGCATTGGAAAATCCGCTGAAATTGGAATTTACTCGAAAGTCGGTCAGTTGATGGCTAAAAAATCAATTGACAATATCGAAGATACCATTGAGTTCAGTGTCGGTCATTATCCAACTGGAGCATATATTGCCAAAGTTCAAGTAGAAGGACAAGAGCCGATTGCAAGATGTTTTGTGGTGAGTAAATAAAATACTGTTTTTGTAATAAAATAGCCTTTGAATCTTAAGAAGTTCAAAGGCAATTTTATTTGTGGAAAATACTTCTACATTTGTTGAGCAGCAACCAACAACTTCTATGGCGAGCATCAAAAATTTAATAAAAGGTATTCCTCTAATTGGTAATTTGGCAAAGACAATAAACCAAACGATAAACCCAAATAAAAACGCTTGTTCCTATTGGTTAAATAGGTATTTCATAAATGAACCTTGTACCATAGTACAGATTGGTTCCAATGACGGAAAAAGCGGAGATCCGATTTATGATCTTGCTCAAAAGAATACGA
Organism: uncultured Saprospiraceae bacterium; assembly: GCA_937930815.1. GTDB lineage: Bacteria > Bacteroidota > Bacteroidia > Chitinophagales > Saprospiraceae > JAGQWW01. Next base: position 4,682 of record CALHBQ010000125.1, read on the forward strand.
AATCCAAGGTCTTACTGGTCGAACCTGTTCCGTATGTTTTTGAGCAACTCAAAAAAAACTACGGCTCGAATTCAAGATTCAAATTTGAGAATGCAGGAATCAATGCAGATGGTTCCAATCAAACATTTTATTCCGTAAGTGAAGAAGCATTTGAGAAAATTCCTAACCTTCCTCACATTTACAATCAAATTGGTTCGTTTGACAAGAATCATGTTTTGAAACTTTCGGAAGGAAAAATTGATAATTACATCACAGAAACAGAAGTTAATTGTCTAACTTTAAATCAGCTTTTTCAAAAGAATGAAATATCTGATTTAGACATTTTGCATGTCGATGCAGAAGGCTACGATTGGAAAGTTTTATCACAATTAGATTTAAAGAAATTTAAACCGACCATCATCCTTTTTGAATTTTTTGGTTTGAAAGAAGAAGAGAAATCTGCTGCTATTGATTTCCTAAAAGAGGACTATTATTTATTCGCTTTTCGCATTGATTTTTTATGTATTAAAAAGGATAAAATCAGAGAGAAGGATTTAAAAACATTGGGTTCAAAATTGAAAGTTCAATAACTTTTTTTGAAATTACTATTCCAGATTATCATATAAGACCCTAAATTTTCCATGTCGGATTGATGTAATACCGTTATTCATTAAAAATTCAGCTTTCAGTTGATAGTATATGCTACAATCCTCAAATTCAAAAGTTGCTGGGACAGGACGCGAAGGGTAAGACATTTCAGTTTTAAGCATTTTAAACTTTAAGCTTTGTGGGTTCTTTTTTCGCCAATGATAGATCTGCTCAGTCCTTTTAGTAGGACTACTGCCTCGATTATCTATAACTTCCTCTACGACTTCATAGCTCAGTCGTACAGTATTAATTTTATGGTCATTCTTTTCGACCATCAATTTAACTTCAAAATGCGTATCATCTTTTGCTGAAATTTCAAAGTTAATTTTTCCAAGTTGACCAGCACCCAAAAATTGTTCCTTCACGAAATAGCCGCCTATAATTAAGGTAATTACTGACAATAATACCGCTGCGGAAGGCTCATAGTTATCCGAAAAAAAAACACATAACGCGAATATTATACATAATATAAAAATGCACCCAAAAGAAGTCAATTCATCTAGTGACATTTCACCTTCCTGATATGGAACCCTTAGTAAAAGATTATTATTGGAAACATCCAAGTTCCTCCGTACAGTGAATTTTTTATGAACATTCATCGCTTTAGAGATTTGAAGCTTTCTCAAACTCTCAGTTCTAATTTGATTTATAATATCATCGGTTAATTCGAAATCAGTTTCTAAAAACCAAAGAATTTGCAAATCCTTTGCTATAAAAGAAATAGTCTCTTTGGGCGGATCCAATCTAAAATCAAATTCATAATATTGGCCTTTTCGAAAAATTTGATTAGATGCTACCTTAAAACTTGAAATTTCTTTTTGTAAAACTCTTAAAAATCCTCTTCTCTCAAATTTCAATCTTAACCAAAAGCTTTCGAAGGAAAAGTCTTCATCAGGAGTAATCCTAATTTTACCAATAATAAATTCTCCAATTTCTTGAGTATCAGGTTGGTCTAAAATGAATTTTACATCAATCATTTTTTAGGGCTTTCAGTTTCGAATTTAAGATACAAAAATCTTAAAATTGAACGGAGATCATCATTGTATTTATTCACTAAAAAATCCGCAATTTCATTAGTAAAGATAACTCCATCATATGATTTGGAAGCAGCTAATTCAATCCTCTTTTCCAAAATAATTTTCAATCGTTCTGAAGTTAAACCTTTCACGCGAAATGAGAAAAAAGGTTTTCTAAAAAAAGCACTTTCTGCTCTTCTTGAAAAATGAGTTGAGAATACAATAGTGACTTTCGAATCACGATACAGTTTTATTCTTTTCAAAAAAGGAACTTCTCCAATGCTATCAATGAATAACAGTCCGGTTTCAGTTTCAGGAAAAAATAGTTCTCCTTTTTCGAGTAATTGTATTTTTGTGTCAGGAAAAAATTTTTGTAAAAAAATCAAATGAGTTGTTTTTCCTCGTCCCATTTTTCCCACAAATTCGATGATGCTTGGCGGCCCATTTCGAATAATTTCTACTAATTTTTCAATTTCCAAAACTGGCACAAATACATGCTCTAATTCCTCCTCTTTCAAACCACCAAAAGGATTGAATAAGTACGTTCTGTAATTTTTAAAAAAGAGAATTTTCAACTTCAAATGATATTTGAATTAACAAGTATTAATCACATTTTCAAAACTCTAAAAATTTTATTATCGATTTTCAAAAAATAGAGTCCACTTGGGAGGTACGAAATATCAATTTTATTCTCATCCAAAATTCCCGAATGGTGGCTCGTTCCTATTGCATCACTAATTGTAAACTCCTGCCCTCTGAATAAATCCACATTTTCATAATGCAAAACTCCATTAGTTGGATTTGGATAAAAAACAAAAGGGGTTGTGTTCGTAATTTCATTTGAATCTGACAGTTCTCCAAAGTATTGATCCAAAAATGCGACCCTATCCTCTGTCCAATTTACGATATAGTTTTTGGCAATTTGGTTAAATCGATAATTGGGATAAACTATTGATTCTCTTTCGTAAATATTGTTGTCCTCCAAGTATTGGTAGGTTTCAACAATTTTATTTATTAGCGCCTCATTGCTCCAACTGCTCGAACGCAATTCTCGCCAACGAACATTCAATTTTTCATTAAAGTCATCAGGATTTAAAAGTATCAATCGATCGTACAATCCATTGGAAAGAATATTATCAGTACGCGTTTGATTTTGACCGGTCCACGCCGTTCCAAAACATGCGTCTAAATCCCAAGGACTACAAAAAAACGGCTCACCAATATCTCGTTTTGCCATAAAAAGATTCTTGCCGGTATTGTCTGAAGCTCTTATCAAATTGAGGTAAAGGAAATAGTCCAAAAAGTTTTCTTGATGAATCATAGACCAAATTTTTTCCTTAAAATCGGTATCCGAAGCATTCATAACAAAATCAGTTAAATCATAAATGTTAGTCCAATCTGTAGCGTCATCTTCTCCTGGATACTTGGCTTCATACCCGCCCCAAAATCTCGATGAATTATCAACCTGCGGTAAACCTGTATAGGTAACAGCTCCACCTACCCAAGTAATTCCTTTATACAGTTCACCTCGAATTTCGTTATCATATTTTTGGAGTTTCAGTTGCTTTCTATCTATTTGCTCAGAGATAACATAAAGTCCATTGTAGCGATTATTCAAAAACATTTCTACAAAAAAAACATCTGCTCCTGACTTCGCTTTGGGTTCTTCATTTGCGTAATAAATTTCGTGCATTTCCAACCATAACTTATGTGCGATGTGGGTTCTGATTCGCAACGGCTCATTATAAAGTGCATCCAACACCCAATCATCATCATTGCGCAAATCACGAAATTGAACATCTATTTTTTCATCAGCATTTCCGTCTTTCCAAAATTCTAAATCATAAGTCTTTTTAGGAAAGGTTTGTGAAAAACCACCTCTGATTTCTACACCTGGCTTTTGATACAAAATTTCATTTTCATCGGCATAAACAAAATCAACTGCCCGTTTAGGATCGTCAACAATTGGTTGAGTGGTATTCATAAAAACCAATGGAAATTGCGTAAAAAATAGTCGAAAATCAGAAGAGCCATTCTCTAAAATATAAGAGCTGCTGTACTCAAATTTTGACGTTAGATTTTTAAAATTAAAAACGTTCGTTTCAAAAGTAATTTCGATTGCTTGGTAATTGGACAAATCGGCGTATTGCTCTATTTCAAAAAACTGAGCAACGATTATTTTTTTATTTTGATCTATTCCAAATCGATCCTTTTCTATTTCAATACTTAAGGTTTGTGTATTTGCTACTGCGCAAAACATTAGGAAAAAACAGAAAGTTGAAAGCTTAATTATGGTCGGTTTATTTTTCATAGGTTAAACTTAAAAAAACTTCAACAGCTTTGGTGTTAATTTTCATATTCTAAATGACATGAAATAACAACTGACAATTGTTTTACAATTCATTTTACGCATCTACTCACGTATGCTGAATCAGGTAGCAAGCAATCTGCGACTCCGGCTCAAAAAAGACAAACAGATCTCCATCTGCCCAAAAGTTCATGTGGTCGAAGTAGTGTTGATAAGAATCACTGCGTGCCTTCACGTTAGTATGTATCACTGGTATATCATGGTATTCACTGGTTAATTGACAAACGAATTTCATGAGCCTTCCACTCTTAGGGCATTTGGGAATATCGGGATATTGAATCCAATTTGGCGCACCAGTGCTTCCTACATTTGCTGATTCAACATTTACCTTCGTTGCATGGATGGGCGTTTTTTCAAAAACGATTTCTGAATCAAATTTCAATTCTTCTTCGTAAGCATTATCGGTTGTTTTCAAATCGTCAATATCAAAAACATTGGGCATGATTGGGTTTGAATAATCGACGTAAAAATTTTCGATATTCAAATAAATAGGACATATCAGATGTAAATCATAAGGCAACCATTCGAATGCTTTATCATCTGGCGATAACATTCCCAAATATTGAATTGGTGCCACAAAATCAAATTTTGGCGTTGTGATGCCCATTGGGATTTCACCTCCTAAATAGCTATGCCC
>CALHBQ010000126.1 GCA_937930815.1 uncultured Saprospiraceae bacterium
ATTTAGTTAAATAAAAAGTAATCCTCTTTTGGGCTTAGGAATGGTTTTATCTTTACTTTTGTCTCAAGAAACCTGTGGTTTCACTTAATTAGAAATTAAAAACTGTATTTATTATGAAAAAATTCTTTTTGTTTGTTGCAATGAGTTTGGTGCTTGGCGCAATGGCAACTTCTTGCAAAAGCAAGCCAAAACTACTTACAGAAGCAGAGCTTATCTCGAAAGTAGATTCTATGTATCAAGTTCAAGTAGAAACATTAGGAAGCGATTTAGACGCTGCCTGTGATGCAAAATTTGACGATTTAGTTCAGACTGCCGTTGATTCTATCATGGCTTCTAAAAACTAATTTTCTAAAAAAAATAAAATTTAAAAAATACAATAATGAAAAAATCATTGATAATAACATTGGTGGGTTGTTTCGCAGTATTTTGCTTGACAACTGCATTTGATAATGCAAATACAACCAAAGAGCAACAAATGCAAAAAATCGGCGATATGCTCGATGAGCGTTTGGATGCATTCAGAATAGCGAAAGAACAAGAGTGTAAAGATCGTGCAATTGCAGCAGCAGTAGTGCGTGCAGACGAAGAAATGGCTGCAAGTAAATCTTCTAAGAAGAAAACTGTAAGAAAGAAACCTACTTATACTACGAAGGGTTCTGATAACACAACTACGACAACGAGGACGACAACTCCTCCGCCTCCGCCAGAACCAACTCGTACTACACCACCATCTACTGTTCCTAAGACAGTTGAAAAAGCAGTAGAGAAAGCAGCTGATAACGTTGGTAAGAAAACAGATGCGATTAAGAGAGAAGCCAAAGAGATTCAACGTCAAGTTGAAAAGAAAGCCACTAACACTGGTAAGAAAAGAGGTAACTAAATTCTTTTAGTTCTTTAAAATACAATAGGGCTGCCCGCGCATTGCGGGCAGCCCTATTTTTTTGTATCGCTAAATAGAAATTATCTTTCTAAAATAGCTGTACAATTGTCAGTCGTTGAGTTACCTGTTCCATCATCATAAGTAGCTGAGTAGGAAATAGTCAACGTGTTTCCATCAATCGCTCCTGTTCCACTGAAAACAGTGCTACAAGTTTCGTAGTTATTGATGCTAATTAGTGTTGGATTATCAGAATCAACAGTAGCAAGTACATGGTAATTGATAGGATCTCCGTTTACATCGTTACAACCATAGTTTCCTAAGTTTCTCAAAGAGATAACCGTTGGCTCATCTACTTCTGGCTCAACAAGTACCTCATATGGAGTTGTTACGCCACAATCAGGCTCAGTTGCTTGAAAAGTTCCTAAAAACTTTCCAGTTGAACTTGTACAGTTTCCGTCAGTATCCATTTCATAACCAGCATCACATTCGCAAATGCCATCAAGGCAAAATGAATTATCTCCACAAGTAACAAGGTCACATGGATCAGCAGAAACACAGTCACCTGTTACAGGATCCAAAACAAACCCTACGTCACATACACAGTCACCGTCAAAACAAGTTCCGTTGTTACACTCAACATTCGCACAAGCATCTTCAGTACAAGATGTGAAATTTACCGTGAGCATAGTGGCAAACAATGCCATCGTAAAAAATCTTAATAAATTCTTTTTCATAATCAAGAGTATTCAAATTTAATTTGTGAATGATTTATTTCTAAAGGTGGAATTTAGAATTTTCGTTTTAAAGTACAAAAGTAGTCGGAATTTAAGTCATATACAAAATAGTTCAAATGCTTATTATCCCTATTTTTAAACTTAAAGACTTTTCTAAAAACGAATAGAAGTCCCATACGCTGACTACTCAACTGTTAAAGTCAAGCTAAAAATGTACCTAAAATTCAAATATGAGTGATCGGTGACCTCAGGTTTTTATCGTTAAAATACCTTACTTTTGCCGTCCGAAATTAAGCGTACGTTTAAAACAGAACAAATGAACTTCGAGAAAGAAAAAGATTCCTTTTTAAAAGAATTCGTAAAAAACACATTAGCGGAAGATGTTCGCGATGGAGATCACACCTCTTTGGCTTGCATCGATCCTAAAGAAAAGACCAGAGCAAAATTGCTCGTGAAAGATGTCGGAGTATTGGCAGGTGTGGAAGTAGCTAAACATTTTTTCGCAGCAGTAGACCCTGACTATAAAATGGATGTCTTTTTAGACGACGGTTCAGATATCAAATATGGAGATATTGCTTTTGAAGTAGAATGTAATAGCCAGGCCCTTTTGGTAGCAGAGCGTTCTGTATTAAATACAATGCAAAGAATGAGCGGTATTGCTTCTATGTCTAACCGATTTGCGTTTGAAGTAGAAGACTTACCAGTAAAGGTTTTAGACACTCGTAAAACGACTCCTTTATTAAGATTTCTTGAGAAATGGGCAGTTAGATTGGGAGGATGTACCAATTATCGCAACGGTTTGTACGATTGGATTATGATAAAAGACAATCACATTGACGCGTGTGGTGGCATCCAACAAGCCATAAAGCGAGTAGCTGAATATCAGAAAGAAAAAGGACTTGATTTATCTGTTACGGTAGAAGTTCGAAACTTAGATGAATTGGATCAAGTACTCGAAGTTGGACAAGTCAGAAGAATCATGCTTGATAATTTCGAACTTCCGATTCTCGAAAGAGCATTAGAAATTATCGGTGATAAATTTGAGACAGAAGCATCAGGTGGTGTAAATATTAACACTATTAGAAAAATTTCTAAAACGGGTGTTAATTATGTTTCTGTGGGTGCTTTGACACACTCTTCTCAAAGTCTCGATCTTAGTCTTAAAGTAATTAAATAAGAAATTTAGTTGAAGGCTTTTTTTGTTAAATGTAATTTATCAAGCTAGTAATAGCAAACCATAGTGTCAAAACTAAAGCAAGCCAAAAGCGAACATCTTTACGATAAGGGAGTTCTTTTTTTGTATTTTCCATTTTAAGAGTGTGATTAGGTTATATGATTATGTTCATGGGAGGAAAAATACATGGTATATCTATATACTTTTCAAAAAGGATACCATATGAATTGAGCATAATGTTTGAATTACCTCCTTTAGCGTAACCTCGGGCACCTTTAAAATAGCTAAATAAATCACTAATTGGACTATCTCATTTACGGAATTGGTTGGGGACTTTGGCTGGCTATTATGGTTGGACCTTTGGTATTTGCCTTGATACAAACGACTATTGAGAAAGGAACTCCAGCTGGATTGACTGTAGGATTAGGGATTTGGTTCAGTGATGCATTATTTGTTTTAGCTTTTTTTTTTGCAGCAGAGAACATGGAAGCACTCACTTCTTACCCCAATTTTGAAGTAATTGTCGGAATAATAGGAGGTATTATTTTATTTTTGGTTGGAACAGGAATCTATCTCAATACGCCAACGGAATTGCCTAAACCAAGTTTTAAAGCCTCTAAAAATGTATTGGCAAATAGTGCAAAAGGATTTGCGATTAATACATTCAATCCCTTTACTTTTGTTTTTTGGTTAGCAATGATTCCATCCTATGTAAAAGCCAATACCTTATCCGACAGTGAAATTTTTATTTTTATTTTAGGTATTTTTGGGACTATCATATTTACAGATAGTTTGAAAGTATTTTTTGCAAAAAAACTACAACCCAAACTTACACTCAAGAACATCATATCCGTCAGGAAAATATCAGGAGCAGCATTAGTGATTTTTGGGATTGTGTTGATTATTAGGGTTTTAACCTAAATTCAATATCTCAATTTTTACCTTGTGGTGATTGGTTGATTGCTCAATTTTTATTGTAGCAAAAAACAATCAAACAGTTTAACAATTCAGCAATTTAAAATACTATGCCTTTTCATCTTGACTCGCCATTCAAACCGACAGGAGACCAACCACAAGCCATCAAAAAATTGGTGGAAGGCCTCAATAATAACGATAAAGCGCAAGTACTTTTAGGAGTAACTGGTTCAGGTAAAACCTTTACGATGGCCAATGTCATCAAAGAAGTGAATCGCCCAACACTCATCTTGACCCACAATAAAACTTTGACAGCGCAGCTTTACGGCGAGTTCCGATCTTTCTTTCCCGACAATGCCGTTGAGTACTTCGTTTCTTACTACGATTATTATCAGCCGGAGGCGTACATGTCCGTTACGGATACTTTTATTGAAAAAGATTTACAGATAAATGAGGAGGTAGATAAACTGCGTTTACGGGCAACTTCTTCTTTGCTTTCTGGACGCAGAGATATTATTATTGTCGCGTCTGTTTCCTGCATCTATGGTATGGGGAATCCAGAAGATTACAAATCGGGGATTATTCGAATTGCAAAAGGTGATGTGATTACGAGAAATTCGTTTTTGTATAAATTGGTAGAAGTCCTCTATTCAAGAACGGAAACGGATTTTGCAAGAGCGACATTCAGAGTACGAGGAGATAGTGTTGATATCAATTTACCTTATGTGGAATATGGCTACCGAATTATCTTTTTCGGAGATGAAATTGAAGAAATAGAGCGCATCGAAATTTCATCAGGAAAAAGAATTGAATCGCTCGATAACGCAGCGATTTACCCAGCCAATCTATACATCGCACCAAAAGGAAGAATGCATTCCATTGTTCGAGAAATTCAGGATGAATTGCACGAGCACGCTATTTATTTTGAAAAAGAAGGAAAACTACAAGAGGCTAATCGAATCAAAGAGCGAACCAATTTCGACCTTGAAATGATAAAAGAATTGGGCTATTGTAGTGGTGTGGAAAACTACTCTCGATTTTTTGATGGTAGAAAACCAGGCACCAGACCATTTTGTTTATTAGACTATTTTCCAGATGATTTTGTATTGATGATTGATGAGAGTCATGTAACGATTCCGCAGTTGAGAGGTATGTGGGGCGGTGACCGTGCAAGGAAAATGAACTTGGTAAATTTCGGTTTCAGACTGCCGTCAGCAATGGACAATCGACCATTAAATTTTGATGAATTTGAAAATCTCACCAAGCAAACAATATACGTAAGCGCAACCCCGAGCAATCATGAATTAGAGCAAACAGAAGGGGAAATTGTAGAGCAAATTATTCGCCCAACAGGTTTGTTGGATCCACCAATTGAAGTACGCCCAAGTATCAATCAGATTGATGATTTATTGGATGAAATCAACGGAAGAATTGATGCGAACGAGCGCGTTTTAGTCACAACTCTAACCAAAAGAATGTCGGAAGAATTGGCAAAGTACCTCGCCAAACTCGACATCAAAGTGCGATACATTCACAGTGAAATTGATACGATGGAAAGGGTTGAAATTCTACGTGATTTGAGATTGGGTGAATTCGATGCGTTGATTGGAGTCAACCTTCTGAGAGAGGGATTGGATTTGCCAGAAGTGTCGTTGGTCGCTATTTTAGATGCAGATAAGGAAGGTTTTTTGAGAAACGACCGTTCGCTTACTCAAACAGCAGGACGTGCCGCTCGTAACTCCAACGGATTGGTTATTTTCTACGCAGATAAAATAACGGACTCGATGCAGCGAACGATTGATGAAACCAATCGCCGCCGTACCATCCAAATGGCTTACAATGAGAAACACGGCATTGTTCCAAAAACGGTTTTGAAATCGAGAGAAGAAATCATGAAGTCTGGTTCTATTCTTGACATAAGAGGACCAGAAGCACAAAATGCTTATATCGAAACAGAAGAAGTGAGTGTGGCAGCCGATCCGATTATTCAATACATGTCGCGCGAGCAGTTAGAAAAAACTATCAAAGTAACCGAAAAGCGCATGAGAGCTGCAGCAAAAGATTTGGACTTCATTACTGCTGCACAAATCAGAGATGAACTTTTCGCATTGAAAAAGCAATTGAAAATAACGACTTAGATTTACTTCAAAATGAACCCTTTTCTTAAGGCATTTTACATTTTTACTAAAGTTTGTGTCCGAGCTTCGTTTAGGATTTTTTTCAAAAAAACGACGATAATTGGCAAAGAGCGATTAGACTTTAGTGCTCCTTCAATTTTGGTGGCCAATCATCCTCAGACGGCTTTTGATCCAATATCGGTCGTTATTAGAACTCCTCACATTGTTTTCTTTCTGGCGAATTATTCCATTTTCAATACACCTTTTCGCAATTGGTTTTTTAGAACCTTTTACTGCATTCCAGTCAAAAGAAGAAAAGAAGATGCAAAAATGGGCTATCTCGATAATGAGAAAAGTTTGAGTATGGCTGCTAATCATTTATCGGGAGGTGGCTGTCTTTTTGTGGCGCCAGAGGGAAGGAGTCTTCACAAAAGAAGAATCAATCCATTAAAAACAGGCGCAGCAAGAATCGCTTTAGATGCCGAGAATGATAATGACTTCAATTTGGGTTTAACGATTTTTCCTTTTGGAAACAATTACGAATCGGCCACTCGTTTTAGAAAGAATTTTGTTTTGAATGTGGGGCATCCCATTCGAATATCACATTTTAAAGATGATTTTGAAAAGGATGAAAAGGCTGCTGCAAAAAAGATAATGGATCTGGTCGCCGAACAACTTTCTAATTTGACGATTGACATCCAACCTGCCATTGATGATCGCGCATTTCGACAAATAGAAGAAATCCTAATCAACGAATTAAACCAATCGGAAGAAGCAATTTTCAAAAAAAGAAAAGCATTGTCGCTCTCCTTTTTAAACTTGAAAGAAACTGATTCGAATGCCTTTGGAAAACTAAAATCTCAAGCCCTCGAATACAATAAATACCGCAGAGGTTGGTGCATTTCTGATGCAACTATCAAGAATCCTAACTTCTCCTTTTATAGAATAATTTATTTGATACTCACCTTTCCTATTTTCATTTGGGGAACTATTAATAACTTGATTCCCTATTTGATAGTTTGGTATTTGGCGAATAATTTGAAGTTTCCAGTTGTCTATAAAAACACTGTAAAAATCCTTTCGGGATACGTTATCGTTCCGATTTTTTATCTTTTACAAACTTGGCTGGTGAGTTATTTTACGCCGAGTAGTTGGATGGCATGGGGGTATTTTTTAGCGTTGATTCCAACGGGTCTGATCGCTTGGTGGTGGAAGGAGGAGTTTGGAATTATCCGAGAAAAATGTCGCTTGAATTCGCTTCAATCAAAAAGAAAAGAAGAAATTGAAAAGCTAAAAAATTATCGAAAAGAGCTTCTAAATTTTATTGAACGCAGAGACACGGTGACGCGGAGGAGCGACTTGATATGAACGCAAAGGCGCGGAGGCGCAAAGGAGCGTTTCAATTTAATTGAATGGGCACAGAATTGAAAATTCTGTGCCCATTCAATATTGTAAAACTCCGCGTCTTTGCGCCTCTGCGTTCAGCAATTTATTGCTTTATCAATCGCTCTGTAGCAATCAACCCTTTTTCGGTACGAACAGTCAAGTTGTAAATACCTTTTGACAGGTTAGAAAAATTCAATTCAACATTGTCGGTATTCAAATTTCCAATCCTAACTACTTTTCCTAAAAAGTCAGTTAATTGATAGCTAACGAAATTTTCTGCAGAAGCTATTTTAATCGAAACCATATCGCTGAATGGATTCGGATAAACTCGAACATCTGTATTCACAGCCAAATTCTTAGTTGAAGAAGGACCCGATAATAAACCACTGCGAGGGCCTTCCAACACTGCACGCATGATAGCAGTTTGTTCTTTTGTAAAAGAATTTTGACACGTTTCCATAGAGTAATCCATGTAATTTTCAATCATATCTGGTCGGTCGTTTGATGCGTCTGTACAAGTGTTTTGAGTTGGGTCACAATTAAATTGAGATTGCAAACCTTGATTAGGAGTATCATTCAAACCATCATCTGCATCGCAGTCAGGTGTTCCTAACAAGCCACCGATTCCATCACCTGAGATATGGCGTAAACCAAGATAGTGTCCTACTTCATGAACCGCAGTTCGACCTTCCATCGGTAAACTTCCAATCATTGGAATTTCGTAGGTAAGTCCTTTCCCAAAAGTTCGATAATCAACAACGATTCCTTCTAATTCTTTAGATGGAGCAGCAGAGCCATCAGGCCAATTGGTCAATCCAACTGGCGGATAAGCATAACCTAAAACAGGACTTTCTTGACCAAAAATATTCAAAGGTTGAATTTTACAAACCCAAATATTCATAAAGAAATTTGCGTCAAAAGCATCACTTCCTCCATTCACCGTTTGCTTTACATGATCTGGCATACCTGAGCCAACAAAAGAAAGTTCAGGCTCAAACTCCGCTACCGTTTCTACTCTTACGACATCAATCAACTCAAATTCAATCATCGGATCACTTGCCACATCTTCAAAAATTGGGCGCATATTAGAAGTATCCGGATTTTGTCGGCGGTAACATCTGTTCAACTCCGCAATCTGATCTTCAATCTGAGACATTGGAATATTTTCTTCTGAATCTTTCCAAACGACATGCACCACAACTGGTACTGTGTAAATATCATTGATTCTTGGGCTGACACTATTCTTAGCATCTTCAAAAGTTTTCTTTACGGCATCTTGATAACCAGGGAATTGTGCTTCCATTGCATGTACGCCAATGTCGTGCAGACATGGCATAATGGTTTGAGCTTCTACCAAAAGGCAAAGCATCATTGAGGTAAAAAGCAGGGTAGCTTTTTTCATAACGTTGTTGTTTTTTAATTAGAAAAAATTAAAGTTTCTAACTCTCTAACGGTAGGACTCTGGTGAAGAGTAACCTAAAAGTAATTTTAACCCACCATCTCTCGAACATTTTTATAGATTTTAACTTATCCTTTTAATGAAAAGTCAGCCAACATTCATTGGAGTAGATTATGGTTCTAAACTCGCAGGTACGACCGCGGTTTGTTTTAGAAAAGACGATCAATTCCATTTTTATCAAAGTGAGAAGAAAAAAGACGCAGATGCTTTTCTTGAAAAAGTAGTGGCGGAACTTCAACCAACTTACATTTTTCTGGACGCACCGTTGAGTTTGCCTGGGGCATTTTTTGACAAATCAGATGATTTCTTTTACAGAAAAGGTGATCGAGAAGTGAGCGCAATGTCTCCTATGTTTCTGGGTGGATTGACTGCACGAGCAATGCGCATCAAATCTGTTTTTTCTAAAAAAGAAATTGAAACGATCGAGGTCTACCCTTCGCAATTATTGAAAGTGCTTTTTCCCGAGAAGGTCTTCAAAAAGAAAGATTATAAAATAGAGGAAATTTATAAATTGATGAGCGAGTTGATTCCAAATTTACCAAAAGTTGTCCCACCAAATTCACATCAATTAGATGCGCTACTCTGTTGGTATTCAGGTTTTCGTTTTTTTGAAAAGGAAGCCATTTTTTATGGTGAGAAAGCAGAAGGAGGAATTTGGGTTTAGAGTCTAAAATCTTAAAGCGAAGTGGTCTCTTATCTTTTACTTATCTTATTTCCAGAAATACTTCTTTGTCGTGAGCACTTGAAATTCCCCATTCCAAAGTTGCGCTTTTTAGCATGTTTAGTTGCTCTGCCTTGTACTCGCTCTCGCCACATTTTCCAACTTGATAATTTCATTTCTTGGCGCATCAATTTGATGACATCTGCTTCTGGTACTCCAAAATTAAATTTGATGGCATCGAATGGCGTCCGATCTTCCCAAGCCATTTCAATGATTCGATCTACTGCTCTTTCGTCGAGCTCATATTTTTTTCGAATTTTCATAAATGTCCCAACAACATCTGGCAATTGATGTTTAGACTTTTATGAAAAAATCTGACTTACCAGAGAAAATTTGTCCTGTTTGCGAGCGCCCATTCAAGTGGCGCAAAAAATGGGAGCGTAATTGGTCGGACATTAAATATTGCAGCGAACGATGCCGCAGAAATAAAAACAAATCAAATGCCTAAGAATTGGAAATATTACGTTTTGTGGATTGCAGGAATCTATAATTTACTATGGGGTGCCTCAGTGATTATTGTTCCAAAATTATCTTTTGAATTGAGTGGAATGGCACTTCCAACCTATCTCATGATTTGGCAATGTGTCGGTATGATTGTCGGCGTTTATGGCATCGGTTACATCATTGCAGCGTACAAACCCAATGTGCATTGGCCGATTGTTTTGGTCGGTTTTTTAGGTAAAATTTTCGGACCAATTGGTTTCGCCTATTATTTAGCAATAGGAGCATTTCCACCCGAATTTGCACTGACCATACTTTTTAATGACTTGATTTGGTGGATTCCCTTTGGTAAGATTTTAAAAGATGCGTGGGAATCGGGGGAAGTGGGAAGGACTTTTGAAGTTGGCAAAATTGCTTGACTGTTGAGATTGTTTGATTGTTACCCTCGAACGAAAATAACAATCAAACAATTCAACAATCATTTATATCGTCTGCGTATGGTCAAACGCTTCTAAATAATCCCCAACTTTACGTAAGAAAGAACCACCTAAGAAGCCATCAACGACTCTGTGGTCATAAGACAATGACAAGAACATCATCTGACGAACAGCGATTAAATCACCAAATTCAGTCTCAACGACTGCTGGTTTTTTGCGAATCGCTCCGACTGCCAAAATCGCGGCTTGCGGTTGATTGATGATTGGTGTTCCCATCACGTTTCCGAAAGTTCCGACATTTGTCATCGTGAAAGTTCCACCTTGAATATCTTCTGGTTTTAATTTATTTGCGCGCGCGCGGGTTGCTAAATCGTTTACCTTTTTAGCTAAACCAACCAAGTTCAATTGATCTGCTCCATGAATTACAGGAACAATCAAATTACCACTTGGTAAAGCAGCAGCCATTCCAATATTCAAATCTTTTTTGACGATGATCTTGGTCCCATCAACAGAGACATTTACCATTGGGAAATCACGTAATGCTTTTGCAACTGCTTCTATAAAAATAGGGGTGAAAGTAATTTTCTCACCATGATTTTTCATGAAGCCAGCCTTGACACTATTTCTCCAATTTACAATATTGGTCACATCAACTTCTACAAAAGAGGTAACGTGTGGAGAAGTATGCTTTGACATTACCATGTGATCAGCGATGAGTTTTCTCATGCGATCCATTTCGATAATCTCCGTATTTCCACTAACGCTGACTGCCGCCGGGTTGTGAGAGACGCCATTTGAAGTGGCAGGTTTTGGAGCCGCTACTGAAGTCGGCGCTGAAGTACGATTTTCGACGTAATTCAAAATATCTTTCTTGGTCACTCTGCCTCCCTTACCTGAGCCATTCAAGCTATCCAATTCTGCTACAGCGATTCCTTCTTTTTTAGCAATGTTTTTTACTAAAGGAGAATAGAATCTATCGCCTGATGTCGTTGGAATAGAAGCAGTGCTCGCTTGTGCAGTTGCAACAGGTTGCGCAACAGCGGCTACTGCCGGTTGTGGAGCAGGAGTCGAAACGCTTCCATTAGAAGCGGCAGGTGCCGGTGCTTCTTTTACACTTGGAGAGGCTTGTGCTTCTCCGCCTTCCGTAGAAAGTACAGCGATGGTAGTACCGATTGGCACCACATCATTTTCTTTAAATAAAATTTCTGTTAGAACGCCCTCTACTGGAGATGGCACTTCCGAATCAACTTTATCGGTTGCAATTTCTAAAATGGTTTCATCCAACTCGACGGTATCGCCTACATTTTTCACCCATTTAAGAATGGTTGCTTCCATTATACTTTCGCCCATTTTGGGCATAATAAGGTCTATTTTTGCCATTGGTTAGGTTGACATTTTGATGTGTGAACTTAGAGAGGAGCACAAAATTACAATAATCCACAGTCGGAACAAAGTAAAGGATTGGGAGGTTTGCCGAAAAGACAAAAATTTGAAGAATTGGCGATTTTTATTTGGTGAAAACTTTAATTTCCAAAAGGAACTTATCGCACTAACGTCAAATCTCCCGAAAGTACTTCCTCGTAAATCCTTCCATCTGCCCGATATCCTTCAATTTCTACGACCCAAGCATATATTCCTGGATCAACAGGTTTACCCCTAAATGAACCATCCCAGAATGCAGTTTGGTCTTTTCCTTCATAAAGCGAATTGCCCCAACGGTCAAAAACCATTAGTCGCATATTGATGATGTCATGACCATAAACTTGAAAACGATCATTGATACCATCAAAATTGGGAGAGAAAGCATTAGGTATAAAAATCTCTGTAGGACAGATTTGTTTCAATGAAACGGAGTCTGCTTTTTTACAACCATATTGATCTGCGACTTCTACCCAAAACATGTCATCTTCAATAACACCAAAAGTTGACTGAGTAGAATTGTCCTGCCACAAATAATCTGAAAAATTCCCTGGATCAAGCAATGTTTGAAAATCATTGTTGCAAAAAATAGTATCTGGTCCTAAATCAGGAGCAGGAAGTGCAATCACCTCAACATTCGAAATACTCGGAAAAGTCGCACAACCTGAAATAATACCAATAGCTGCATATTCACCACTCATATTTGGCGCTGCATTTCTTACAAAAGGAAATTGAGCTTCAGAAAAATAGCCATTTGGACCAGTCCATTCATAATTTGCATCAGCAAGATCTGTTGCTCCAAGTTGAAAAGATTCGCCCTCACAGATGAGCGTATCACCCAAAGTTTCGAGAGGTTGGCGCAAACTGATGAGCAAGTCTCTATTGAGTGTATCCATCGTGCCGAGGCATTTGTCTGTGATAATTAATTCAACTGGATAACTTCCAAGATCAGGGTAGAAATGTTGAAAAACAGTTTCATTCGTTGTATTCCCATCTCCTAAATCCCAGAAAAATGAATATTTTGATTCAGGCAGTTTTGTATCAAAAAAGATGGTATCGTTGAGACAACCACCTTCTGGAATTGGATTCGAATTTATTTCATTAAAACTTGCTCCGCCGCTGTACGAATAAGATTCTGCATCTCCATAACCATAAGCAGTTGCAATCACACCACATGCTTCAGAAATAATGGTATGCGCTCCTTCATTGACGGCAAGTCGGATGTAAGTAAATTCATCATTTTGACCAATAACTCCCGTTTCAGCGGAAGCTGGAATCGGTTGTCCATCAAAAGTAATGAGAGGTACATCGGAAGTGGCAACTATAATATTGATATAGTTTTCTACAATTTCCTGAAGACTTGAATTGTACAACGTTACTGTGTCGCGAGTTTGTTCTACACTATTCAAAAGCACCATGGAGGGATCACCGATGTTGTGGCCGCTACAATCTTGACCTACATTAAATTGAGCAACTTGAATCGGATTATTTGATTCTATATAGGAGGGTGCTGACTGCGTATATTCAACAAATTCTCCAGTGTTTAAAGTATAAGTGTGATTATCAATGGTTTCAAAAACCTCAATAGTTGTATTGTCTTCTGATGCTAAAATTCTAAAAATGTCATAATTGACTTCGGCATTTGGAACGGAAACAAACTTTTTTCCCCATGTATTAACCGGCAACATTTGTTCTAATAAATTATCTCTCGCATTACAACCAGTGGGCACTTCTGTCCATGAGTTTCCACCAAATAATGCAAAGTCTTTATCTCCTACGATGTGTGTGCCTGTCAAATCACTCGTACTGGTTGCTCCCTGAACTTGGTAGGTTTGTCCTTTATTTAAAATAAAATTGAAAGTACTTCCGGCTGTTTTTCCTGCTCTTGTTTGGTCACTTAATGTAATTCTAACATTCGTTTCATCCTCTGTCCCAACCAGCAAAAATTCAGAATAATGATCTCTCCCCATCGCAAAAACACCTTTGTAGGTTAATGCGTAATATTCCTTTCCAATTGAAGAGACAGGCAAAACAACAGATGCTTCTGAACGATATCTGCGATATTGATGGATGTAAACAGAAACAGGATCATTTGATTGTATTCTAATCCCTACTTCTCCAAAAATCTCAGATCCAATGTTTTCTGTGTTATCAGGAAGTTCAACAATAGTAACTTGATTGGCTGCAACTGAAAACGATTCACTCCAAGTTCCATTCGGAATACTTATCGTTCCTCCTGTGTTAAATTTGGAGGTAATCATGGCTACTTTTGTATTTGCGTTTATATCAACGTGCTCCATGAAGCCACACCAGAAGTCTGTTCCTTCATTGGATTGGCCATGAAGTTGGTTAAAACAGAAGCAATTTAGAACCAATAAAAGATAAGTAGTTTGATGTATTCGTTTTGGTAAAATCATGGCACTTGTAATGTTGAGATTACAAGATATGCAAAAGCCTTTGGTTAATTAAATCTCTAAATCCCAAAACGAGCGAAAAGTCGTTTGAAGTCTTCTGTGATGAAAATAGGTAAGTCGGGAATACCAAATCGAAAAACCAAATGCGCCTATGGCGTAAACGAAAGGAGCAAGCCATAAGAAAACAATGAAGAAGGGTGAAATCATGAGGTAGAAAAAAGCGTATTTTAAATAATCGCTTCTAAGTCTATCTTCAAATATTTGAGTCAATAAGAATGCACTGAACAATTGCCAAATACCCATTGAAACAAGAAAATAGAAAACAGTATTGAAACCTAAAGTCGCTAAACCTATAAGCAGCAAAGCATACAAAATAACTTGAACCCAAAAATCAACTTTCACGAATAGTTTCATGTTTACTAATTTTGACGCAAGTTAAACTAAACTTTTATAAGTTTCAATATTTTTTGAAAGTTTAAAGTATTAATCTAATGAATAAGGTAGAAATAATCAGAGAAGTAATAAAAACACGCCGATCGATTTTTCCATCGAGCTACAATAGGAAAAAAATTTCTAAAGAGATTATTCAGGAAATATTGGAAAGTGCGAATTGGGCACCTACTCATAAATATACAGAGCCGTGGCGATTCAGAGTCATTCGAGGCGATGCACGTGCGCGATTAGGTGCAGTGCTTTCAGGTTGGTACAAAGAAAATGTAGCGGAAGAAAAGTTTTCAGCCATCAAATTCAATAAACTAAAAAACAACCCTCAAAAAGCATCTTGCTTAATTGCTGTTTGTATGAAACGCGATCCAAAAGAAAGCGTTCCTGAATGGGAAGAAATTGCCTCCGTTGCCATGGCTGTTCAAAATATGTATTTGACTTGCACCGCTCATGATATCGGCAGCTATTGGAGTTCGACAAAAGCAATTTTAAAACAAAACGATTTTCTACAATTGGAAGAGGGTGAGCGTTGCCTCGGACTCTTTTTTATGGGCTATACTGATATTCAAATTCCAGAAGGAAAACGGGAGACGACTATTGAGGAGAAGGTGGTTTGGATGGAGTAAAAAGGTACACGGTAGACGGTTAAGGGTACACGGCGTGCGTGACCGTTGACCGTGTACCTTTTACCTTGCACCTCCCTCACAACTCCTGAATATAATGCGAATCACAACTACAATGTCCCGTATTTCCTTCCGCACCTTCTAATTTTCTAAAACCCATTTTATTATAAAGTGAATTGGCACGTTCCATGCGAGCAACCGTTTCGAGATAGCATTTTTTGAAACCTAATTCCTTTGCTTTTTCGAGGAGGGTGGCGACCATTTTAGTGCCCATGCCTGCGCCTCTTGCATCTGAGTAGAAATACATTTTTTTCAATTCACAGGTAGTTGGATCTCCTCCAGCCAGCGGAGCAATGCCGCCGCAACCAACAATTTTTTCATTTTTCAATAAAACGAGATAATGACTTTGTGGAGTCGAATACGTCTCGAACATACAATCGACCTCCGGGTCTTCGATAGAATAACCCTCGCCTACGCAACCGTATTCCGTCATAACGGTTCGAATTACTTCGGCAATTTTTGGGTTATCTTCTTTTTGAATTTTTCTTAATTGAAAATTAGTGGCTATCATAATTTAGAATTTACTCAATTATGCAAAACAAGGTATTAAATTGCGCCCTTTCAGGGCTACCAAACGGCTTCGATTTTATCATTGGGCGTTGCCCAATGCTATTTGCTTAGGCCCTTTCAGGGCAAGCTTAGCCTGAAAGGCTTTCATCAGAAAGCATTGGGCAACGCCCAATGAATTTTGTATTGCTCGCAACAGCCCTGAAGGGGCGTAAGCCATATTCCAACTTATTGATCGACATAAAGTTTTAAAAATTAAACTTACTCTGCTATTTTTAGCCAACCAAATAATAGTGACAGAAATAAATGGATAACCAACAAATACAATTTTCGAGTTTTGAGTCCGCGCTTGACCAGTCTATCAGCGATGCTTGGGGTAGTCAAGAATTGGATGCTCACTTGAACAAATTGGAAGAAGAAGCAAAGCTACTCGCTGAAGAAGCAAAAAAAGTAGGCAGCTACAGCCAAACCAAACATGCAGACGGAAATGCTGAAATAGGTGATTTCATCGGAACCTATGTTTTCCCCGAAAAAGCGAAATCTATTCTGATTCTTTGGAGGGACATTCTTTTTCAACAACAAAAGGCTGAGATTCTCAAATTAGAGGAAAAAAGTACACCAAAGGATTTGAAAGAACTCAATGTCCTTTCAAAAGATACTTTGGTCAATGCGGCTGATTCTATTAGAAATTTGTACTCAAAAGAAGTTGAGAATATCAGAGGGCAAAGAGGAGGTCAACTCAAAGCAATCGAAAAGTGGAAAATTCAACATTCACCATGGGAGACTTATGAGAAACAGTTTGATCTTTTTCCGGAGCAGTGCACGATGCTTCGAGAGAAACATCAGGAACTGAAAGAGGTGACCAAAACTTTCGAAGAAATAAAAAGTCAAATTTTGGAAATCGCATCGAGCTGCGAAAAAGACCTTGAAAAGTACAATCAACTCGCTGAAAGCAGCATTCCAACCATCGAAGAAAACTCTAATTCAGAAGGGGAGTTGAAACCAGCCAAAATCATTTCAGCTTTAGAGAGCACGATTAATAATTTAGAAATTCAGGATTACCCAGAGCTGATCAATTCTTCGATCAATGAACTGATTGATAAATTGCCTGAATGGACAAAAATTCCAGTGGCAACAGAAGGAGGCGTTCTTAAATATAAAGAAATCAATTTCAAACGAAGTGTGAAGCAGTGGTTAGATTCAGAGATTTTGCCATTGATGAATGAGGTTTGCGAATTGAGCGAAAACACGGGCAACAACTTCAAAATGTCGCTGATGAATATTTGCAATAAAGCAAAAATTCTATCCGCAGAAATCAAAGAAGGGAAAACGCCAGAAGTTGGTAAAAGTGGTCTTGCCCAACCGATTATAAATTTTCAAAAGAAAGTAGCAGACACTGACAAAGAGTTGAAAAGTTTTAGAAAGACCATCAGTCAGCGATTGAAATCAGAATTCAATGTTTCTTCAGTTTATGATTTGACGGAGATGTTTTTGCCAGTTTCGATTCAATCGACCATCAGACAATACAATCGAATTGGGCAAAACGAATTTCTAAATAGAACGCGTACTTGGTGGAAAAAAGGAACCCAAAAAATCAAAGGACTTATTCGACAGGTTGAAAAAGAAGATCAGTTGAGTACTTCCGAAAAAGTGGTTCGATACGTAAAATCAAAGATGAATGTCGAGGACAATTTTTACTCGAACATCTTCATGACGTCGGGGTATATCGGCGATTCCTTTTTGGTAGGAAGAGAAGACGAGTTGGAGCGAATGAAAGATTTAGTGGAAAATTGGAAATCAGGTTTCAGAGGTTCAGCAGCCATTATTGGCGATAGATTCTCAGGAAAAACGCTTTTTGGAGAGTTGGTTATCAATCGCTTTTTTCAGGCAAATCATGTTCGATTACAGCCAGATGCTAAAGTGAAATTTGCCGGAAGACATATTGATACAACTCGTGATTTGGAAGCCGCTTTAGCTTTTGTAAAAAAGCATGCTGGGAGAAATCAAGTCTTGATTTGGATTGATGATTTGGAGCATTGGTGGGACAATGATATTCCGCTCAATAAAAATGTCAGAAGTCTAAAAAAATATATCAACGATACTTCTTCCAATATTTTTGTGGTGGTCTCGATGAGTACTTGGCTCAAAAAGCATCTGAGCAAGTTCCATAATTTTGAAGCGATTTTTCAATCAGAAATCAATATGAATAAAACTTCTGCTTCAGAAGTGAGCGAAGCGATTTTGATTAGACATGGAGCGACGCATAAAACATTGATCAACAAATCAACCAATGAAGACGCAACCACGGCAGAGCTTCGAACTTTGATTCAACGAGTCTATAACTCGAGTAATGGCATCATGGGAGAAGCACTTGCACGATGGTCCAATTCTATCAAAAAATCAGGAGAAGACCAAGTCGTTTATGAGTCAGAGTCGGCTTACTCACTACCCGATTTCTTTACACCTGAAACGGGGATTTTGCTAACGACAATTCTACTCGCAAAAAGAATCAACGAATACAGTTTAAGAAAAAAATTCGGCCCTGCTTTCAATGAAAAATATAAAAGCATGTTGCAGCGACTCTTGAGTATGGGCGTTTTGAAAAGAGAGATTGATGGTGCCTTAATCATCAACCCAGTGGTCGTAAACGATGTCGCTTATCAGTTAGTTAAAAAGAAATATTTATAATGGATAAATTCTTTTCACCTTATTATTCTTGGGGGAATTTCATTAGCACAGGTTTGTTCCTTTTGCTATTGTATTTTGTTCTTCTGTTTTTTAAAAATGTATTAGATAAGTTTCAATTTTTGGGAGCAGCTCAGCCTGCTGTCAAGAAGTTTGTCCATTTACTTTTATTGATTTATGAGCCAGTTGGTTTATTACTTTTGGCAAGTATCTTCATACTGATTAATCCAAAGGTTCATGGCATCTTTGCTTTGTTACTTGGCTTTTTTGGTTCAACTTATATTAAAAGCTATATCAGCGGACGATTCATTCAGCGTGATAGAAACTTGGTAAAAGGAAAAGGAATTACCGCCAATAATTTATCTGGAGTCATTTACGACATGGAGCAATTTGGACTTCAATTGCAAACCAACAAAGGATTGCACTTTGTGAGTTATTCCAAAATGCTCTCGGAAGGATATACGCTATTGACAGGCGATGAAGTCGGTGGTTTTTTCAATTTAATTATCACTTCAAAAGATACAGAAACAAAGATCAATCATGTCGATCACTTGATGGATATGTTTGTTTCGACTCCATATATTAATCGCAACCAAAAACCAGTTTTGGTTGCTTCTCAAAAAAATCCGAACAAAATAGAAGCACGCGTTTCGCTAAAAGAGGAAAGTCATCTACAAGAATTGATGGCACTGATAAACGAATGGGGATATGCTTCTAAACTCTTAAAAACAGATTCTTAAACAACTCGTTGTCTAAGAAATTAAAAACGAAATAACCATGATAGATTTTTTACTCTGGGGAGGTGGCGGAATTTTAGGTTCGTATAACCTAATCATCGCATCCTCACTGATTATTATTCTTTCTTTCTTTTTTGGTGAAATTTCCAAAAGGACAAATATTCCAGCAGTATTGATGTTGATACTATTGGGAATTGTCATGAAAATTGGATTAGATGCACTTCATATCGACATTGATTTCTTTCCGATTTTGGAGGTATTGGGGATTGTGGGTTTAATTATGATTGTACTTGAAGCCGCCCTCGAATTAGAACTAAAAGCAGAAAAAGCCATACCCATCGCCAAGGCATTTACTGTCGCCTTGATTGGATTAATGCTCTCTATTTGGACTGCCGCACTCATCCTCAATCAATTTATAGATGGCATGGATATGACGAAAGCATGGATATATGCCACGCCGCTTTCCATCCTTTCGAGTGCGATTATTATCCCGAGTGTCACTGGTCTGAATGAAGTCAAAAAGGAATTTCATATTTATGAAAGTACCTTTTCTGACATTTTAGGGATTATGGTTTTCTACTTTTTGACGGGGCAATTAGACGCAGCACATGGCGGCGGTGGCTTCGCCGAGTTTGGTGGAAATGTCGTTTTAACCATCATCATTTCATTGATTGCTAGTTATTTAATTGTCTTAGTTTTTCAAAATATAAAAAGCCATACAAAGCTATTTTTATTAATTGCGGTATTGCTTTTACTCTATGCAATTGGAAAAAAATTCCACCTTTCGGCACTTATCATCATCCTGATTTTTGGATTATTGATTGCGAATAAAGAGCTATTCTTCAAAGGCTTTTTGAGTAAATGGCTCAACATCAAAGAAGCAGAACATATTTATGAAGGCCTACACGTCATTACAATGGAAACAGCTTTTGTCGTAAGAACTTTCTTCTTTGTAATTTTTGGAGTAACAATCGTTTTAGCTGATTTGGCAAGTTTGCAAGTTGCCTTGATTAGTCTTTTAATCATTGCATCCATTTATGCAATCCGATGGATATTACTTAGAATTTTTATGGGAAAGGATATTTTACCACAACTGTTCATCGCTCCACGTGGATTGATTACGGTACTCCTTTTTTATGCAATTCCTAAAGAAGCTGAGGTCGCTGGTTTTAAGCCAGGAATTTTACTTTTCATCATCATTGCCACAAGTTTGATTATGACTTTTGCTATGATTGCCGATAAGCGCAGAACTGGAAAAGCCGTGCAAAAAGCAAATTCAAAACCAATTGGATATGAGGCTTGGGAAGCACCGACCATTGAGGCAGTTAGTGAAACACCTAAAGATTCAGGTCATCACTAATTAGCTCAAACCAATAGGCACACCAATGGCTTCACTGTTTTATAAATAGTGAAGCCATTTTTTTTCTACATTTGCGGCCACAAACAAACTGAATGCTTCGATTCGCTGCCAAGACTTTATCTATTATTTTTCACCCATTATTGATGGTGACTTATATGTTGGTGCTGTTACTGCTCATCAATCCATATATGTTTGGAGTGAGTCGCATTGAGGATCAGTGGTTAATGTTGATTCAGGTTTTCCTTTCGACCTTTTTTATCCCGATGTTGGCAGTGGTCATGATGTATGCTTTGGAATTTATCAAAAGCATCGAAATGCATGATCGGATGGATCGGGTAGTTCCATATATTTCGACCTCCACTTTTTATGTAGCGAGCTATTATTACTATTTAAAAACGCCGGGGATACCCGTGGCATTTCAGATGTTTATGTTGGGCGTTGTGATTTCATTATTCATTGCGTTTTTTATTAATAATTTTTCAAAAATCAGCATGCACACTACAGGTGTGGGTGGATTTTTGGGAATGATTTTAATTACCATTTTCCATTTTCAACTATCTGATTTTCCACTCGAAACTACCTTTGGTTTTTTCAGAATAAAGATGACAACTGTTCTTTTTCTTACCTTATTAATCTGTGGACTCGTTGGTTCTTCAAGGTTATTTCTCTCCGCACATCATCCATCCGATCTTTGGGGTGGCTACGTAGTTGGGCTGTTTGGGCAAGTATTGGCCTTTAATCTGGTTTTTTAGCGTACTTCTATCAACCATTGTTGTTAGTTATCCACATTCTGTTAGTTTTTTATCGAAAAGATGTAAGAACTAACCCGTATTTTTGCGCCCACTCATATAAAAATTATCACTATGCAGTTTAATGTTCAATCAGGCGATTTTTTGAAAAAACTCAATATGGCAGCGGGAGCTATCGGCTCTGTCAATGTTTTGCCTATTCTTGAAGATTTTCTTTTTGACCTAAAAGGCAATGAGTTAACAATCACTGCGAGTGATTTGGAGACTTCTATTATTACAAAAGTAGAAGTAGGCGGTGAGGAAGATGGTAAAGTGGCAGTACCGGCAAAGATTCTTTTAGAAACACTAAAAGCACTACCAGGTCAGCCGATTAACTTTATTGTAAATAAAGAGAATTTCGGAATCGAACTTCGGTCATCTTATGGTAAATATAAATTGGCAGGAGAAGATGGAAATGATTTTCCTGAAATTCCAGCTGAAGCAAATGCAGAAGACAAAATTAGCGTATCTGCTCAAGGATTGAATAATGCAATTGTCAATACGCTTTTCGCAACGAGTAACGATGAGTTGAGACCAGCAATGACTGGTGTTTATTTTCAAATCGATTTTAATAAAATTGTTTTTGTAGCAACCGATGCACATAAATTGGTGAAGTTCACAATGAATGAGGTTGCTGGTGAAGTTAATTCAACTTTCATTGTTCCTAAAAAAGCTTTGAACCTTCTTAAAAATATTATTCCTTCTGGCGATCAAGTGACTATTTCTTTCAATAGCACCAATGTCTTTTTCTCTTTTGAAGATACACTTTTAGTAAGCCGTCAGATTGATCAAAGATACCCTGACTACAACGCAGTAATTCCGGTTAACAATCCAAATTTATTGACTGCCAATCGTCAAGACCTTCAAAACTCTATGAAGCGTATCGCTATTTATGCAAATAAAACAACCAACCAAGTTGTATTAAAAGTTGCTGAAAATAGCCTAACCGTTTCTGCTCAAGACCTTGACTTCTCCAACGAAGCAACCGAGCAACTTACTTGTACTTATGATGGTGAACCTTTGCAAATTGCATTCAACGCCAAATTTTTGGTAGAAATGTTGAGCATCTTGGAATCTGATGAGATTAAGTTAGAATTATCGACTCCTTCTCGCGCAGGTATTTTATTACCAAGTGAGCAGCAAGATGGACAAGATATTTTGATGTTGGTCATGCCGGTTATGTTAGGAAG
>CALHBQ010000127.1 GCA_937930815.1 uncultured Saprospiraceae bacterium
GTGAAACACATGGCTTCCAAAAAGGAAATTTTAGGAAAAATCAGAATCCTCATCACTCAAAAATTTAAGTCTCCGAAAGATGCATTTGAGTTCTTTGACAAAGACGGTGACGGATATTTGAAAAAGAAAGAGTTGGTCAAATTGATCAAAGATGCAAAAGTAAATAGTTGGATCTCTGGTGTTGTAGCCAATCAGATGATTGCTGGATTGGACAAGGACAAAAACAAAAAGTTCGACTGGAAAGAATTTAAAGCTGCGACAGAGAAATTGATTAAAGACGCATAATTCAAATTGTTCTGCAATTTGCCAATGGAGAATTGAGAAATTCGCTCGTGAATTCTCAATTCTCCTCTCTCAATTCTCAATTTGATCACAGTTTCAAAGTTGATCGCAACTAAGACTAATTGATTCATGCCGCCCAACAAATACCTCCGCCTGAAAGCAGGCAAAAATGCTTATCAACAAGTACTCAACAATAATTTAAGAAAAGAAGACATTCGAGTCATGGCAGCCGCTGCTGCTGGACCTAAATGGTTGATTCTGTACGAGTTAGATAAGTTTTTGATAAATGAATTCTTACCAAACCACCCACAAAAAATCCATTTTGCAGGTGGTTCGATTGGGTCATGGAGAGCGGCGAGTTATTGCGTCGAGGATGCGCCGAAAGCCATAGACAGATTGCATCATGCCTATGTTCATCAAGCCTACTCAGATGAACCTTTCGGTCACGAAGTCTCTGATGGCATCAAAGACATCATTGAAGAAATGTTGGGTAAAAATGGTTTTGAAAACCTTCAAAACCCGACCAACCGATTGCTGCATATTTCTACCAGTCGAGCGACTTTCAAAACCAATGGAAAAATTTCATTGGCTCAAAAAATGAAATTTGTCAAACCTTATATCGCTAATATTTTCAATCGAAAAAATCTGGGTCGTTATATCGAACGCGTGATGTTTACCAATGCTCCCCACCCTATTTTCAAACCTGATGGATTGAAATCTACCAACCTTTCTATTTCCAACGAAAACCTATTGGACGCGCTTTGCGCCAGTGGTTCGATTCCGTTTTACATGAATCCAGTTGTGATGGATGGTTACGAACATTGGGACGGCGGCGCAACGGATTACCACATGGCATTGGACTACGATATTGAGGATGGTTTGGTTTTCTTTCCACATTATCGAGATCATATCAATCCAGGTTGGTTTGATAAATATTGGCCAGGCAGAACGGCTTCACCAGAAGTTTTGAAAAACACGGTGATGCTCTACCCGACTGATGAATTCATTCAATTATTACCAGAAAAGAAACTGACGAGTACGGATGATTTTTTTAATCATTCGGATGAGGAGCGGATTGTGATTTGGAAGAAGGTAAGTGAATTGGGGAAGTTGTTGGTGGATGATTTTCGGCGGATATTGGATGGGAAGGTGGAGGAGAATTTGAGTGAATTTTAGACAATGCAAATAGTCGAAGTGCTCCGATTCAGAACACTTCGACCATCGGGTATAATTTTATTTCAACATTGCTCTACCAATTCCCTGCAGAAAAATAACACTTTGATGTTTTTCCGCTTTTATGAACGTAAACAAAAACATCAGTATAATATATACCTTTAAAAATATACCATTTCTCCTTTTCAAGGTTACCTAATTTCTTTTTTGTATGATATCCATTGTGACAATTCATCCAAACCGCATCCTCTAAATTTTCATCGAAGTAATATTTACTTAAACAAGTAGGTGTTAAAAAAAAGCAAAATGAAGTATCAATCTGATAATTTGATCTTAACGAATATTCGTCAAAATTAGGAGAATTTATATTTGATTCGATTGATGAATCAATTTTTATTTTTTTTATTGTGAGGGCTCCATAACCTTTGGCTAAGGCAGAACTCTTAACATGCATATTGGATATACTAATTCGAGGCGAACATCCAAGATAAAAAAAACAGATTATTGCACATAAAATTACTTTTTTCATTCCTCCTTATTTTTTTTAATTGTTTTTTGCTTGGCATCACTCCCCAAAACCAACTTCACCATCCCAAGATTATACCTATTTATCTTTTGATGCGTCGGCATCCAACCCAATAAAAATCGAGTCAAATCAGTACAAGCAACTGGATACAAATCCCTCCATTCCTTTTCCAATGCTTTGAAATCAATATTGGGGTTAGTCGATTCTACTGCTTTTTTTAGTTCCAAAAAATAAAAATCCAATAAATCATTCGCATAAATTTCAAGTTCAGAACTTGAAAGACAATATCCAAAAAAGTAAGCAACGTCTTTCATTCCGCAACCTCCGCCAACATATTGAAAATCTACAGCGGCGACCGCTTTTCCATTTTCAGAAAAACAAAAATTGGCGAGTTTCGCGTCGCCATGGACGATGGTTTGATATTGGCATTGGTTCAATAAATCATCAATTAAATGTGCTTTCGATTTTAGTTCTTGATGTTCAATTTTTTCAAATTCATCGGGTCGCGTTTCCAGATTCCAATAGGTGCCTACTTCCCACAATCCAGTTGGTTTTTGGTTCAAAAAAATAGCATGAAAATTTGCCAACCATTTCAAACAAACCTTAATCTCTGAAAAATCAGGGTCATGTTTTCGTAATGGGAAATTGGTATTCAAATCTTCTAAAATAATCCATTGGTCGCGCCCTTCTGAAAAGGAACCGATAAACTTTGGAACTCGACAATTATCGTTGCAGCGCTGATTCCATTGTTCGTACCAATGCGTTTCAATTTCATAAGATTTCACTTTTCGCTTATGCGAATTATTTGTATTCCAACCTCTTGGATGCTCGCTCGATTGGTTGAGCGAAATATGTTTAACGACTACCCTATCAATCGATGAATCAACCAATTGATAACGGGAAATCTTACCATAGCCACTCCACAAAGATTGAATAACTTCAATTTCTTTGCATGACGAAGATTGGGTAATTTTTGAAAGATAATTTTTGAAATTTTGATTCATAAAATGAATAAAGAATGAAAGCAAAATTACCATTAATTTATTCGTTAACGTGATACATGTATGCGGAACTTAAGTTCCGCTGGTGCTTGATGTCTCATTTTTTTTAACTGAAATTATATTCGTTTTTGATTTCGTGCGGAACTAAAGTTCCGCATACTTTGCACTAAATACAAGCGAATAAACTAAAAAGAGTAATTTTGCTTTTTTCAAACTAAACTGTTTTATGTCTTTCGTAGCATTCAAACTCCATCCTTCGATACTTGCGAATATTACGGCGCTGGGATACGAGACCCCTACCCCCATTCAAGTTCAAGCCATTCCTGAAGTTATCAAAGGGAAAGATCTACTCGGAATTGCGAAAACAGGATCAGGGAAGACCGCCAGTTTCGTATTGCCAATATTGAATATAATACTGGCCAATGGCGAAGGTGAACGAAACAGAAAACCCAAAACCTTGGTGCTCGTTCCTACTCGAGAATTGGCCGTTCAAGTGACCGAAGTATTTAAAGAGTTATCACATAACCTTCCTCAGTCTATCAAGTCGATGGCCGTTTATGGTGGCGTCTCCATCAACCCTCAAATGAAAGCTATTTACGGGGTGAATATATTAATCGCTACGCCGGGTCGATTATTAGATTTGCATAGATCCAGTGCGGTCAATCTTTCAAAAGTGGAAACATTGGTACTCGACGAAGCCGATAAAATGTTGAATCTGGGTTTCAAAGAAGAGATGCAGGAGATATTCGATCTTTTACCAAAGAAGCGACAAAATCTATTGTTTTCAGCAACCTTAAACGACCAATTATCAGGACTCAATAACGTATTACTTTTAGACCCCGTGGTCATTGAAATAGAAGCACCTTCCGAAGAAGAAGATTTGATAAATCTATCCGGCTACTTTGTCGGTGATGATCGTAAAGGTCCTTTGCTAAGGCACTTGATCCGCGAGCAGGACATGAAGCAAGTTTTGGTATTTACGTCCTCTGGAGACAAGGCAGATAAAGTCGCTTGGAAACTTATTAAAAATGGAATTGAAGCTTCCTCAATTCATGGAAAGAAAAGTCAATCGGCTCGAACGAAGGCATTGGAAAATTTCAAATCAGGAAAAGTGCAAGTCTTGGTTGCAACAGATTTGATATCGAGAGGTATCGATATCAATGAGCTTCCTTATGTTATAAATTATGAATTGCCTCGCTCCCCCAAAGACTTTGTGCATAGAATCGGTCGGACGGGAAGAGCCAAATCTGAGGGCTTAGCAATTACGTTTGTGACAAGAGAAGAGACCCATCATTTCAAAGTCATTCTCAAAAAAATGAAACGATATATTGATATGGTGGATAGTGAGACACTGGATTTCTAAAGATAAAAAAAATATTAGTTAAACATTCTATTGAATTGAATTAGTATATTTACATAATTACAATTATTCCTTAAGACAGAAAGTTAACAGTCTAAAAGAAAATGACTACAAAACAAAATATGAAATTCGTCAAGTATATTTTTTTATTTGCTACTATTTTTATTTGCAGAAATGCTATTGCTCAAAAAAATATTTATTTAGAAGGGTATGTTGTTAACCTAAAATCAGATACGATTCATGGTCAAGTACGTTTTAGTAACAAAAATGTCTATCCAAAAATAATCCAAATTAAAAGTGGCGGTCAAGAAATAAATTACTCCTCCTCTGAGATATTATATGCAGAGATTATTGGCAGAAGTAAATACTTTAGTAAAAAAGTAAAATATAGTGTCAATCCACACCAAATTGGAAATATTACATCAAATAAAGAAATTATTTGGAAAGAGAGTCAAGAACTTTTAGAAGCCATAAATCTTGGTCAAGTAAATTTATATAAATTTGTTGATGAGAATTCTAAAACACACTTTTTTATAAACAATAACAATGAAGAATTAGAAAATCTTTTCTTATTAAAATATAAAAAAGGTAGAAATACTGCTGTCATCTCTAAGTATAAAAATGTATTAAAAAAAGTTCTGAACGATTGCCAAGATATTTATGAAAAAATTGATAATTCCAATTTCACCCAAAAATCCTTACAGTCAATAATTCAATTTTATAATGATTGTAAAAACATAAGATCATTTTACATCTCAGAAGCACATAAAATGGGATTAGAAATTTATCTAAAAGGAGGTATCTCATTTTCTAAACGGTTTTTTAGACAAAAAAATCATTCAATTAATCCAAGTGGAGAAATAAGTTTCGAAATTATCATACCGAAAAACTTAGGTTTAATAAATGCAATAGGGTATAGATCTTATAATGCTCCAATAACAACTGCCTCAAATTCAAATATTGTAAATTTTAAATTTATCAGATATAACCTTGGTTTAAAAAAAATAATATTGAATAACAAAATAATGTCAAGTCTTAATGGTGGGATAATGAATTCGATCTCAATTAATAATCCATATGATGGATTCAATACTTATAGTCAAGGATTCTTTTTTGGATTTGAATCATTTTACAAAAACTGGGGGATAGAACTTAGATTTGAAGGGAAAAATTTCTGGTTATCTGATACAAGTTTCAGGAAAGAGTATAGCTACATGATGTTGTTAAATCACAGGATATTCAAAAGTAAATACGGTCGCTAAGAAGGATCACTTCGTCCTTCTATCCCCCTTCACCACCTCGAAAATCTGCCTTGCCGAAACAAATTCCCCTCGCGCATTTTTACCACTCAAAATAACTTCATACTCTCCTGTCGCATCAGAAGTGTAAAAAGCTAAGTCGGTTGAATTTTCGACGATAACTTTTGGATTCCAATAAAGTGTTGTTCTAAAATCTGGAACACGCAATGCTTTTTGGGTAGCATCAGAATAGTCCTTTTCTGGAAATTTCAAAAAGGGTTGTAAGGTTTCATACTCTAAAAAAACAGAGGAAGATGGAAACTCAATTCCACCAAAATTAGCAGTCGTTGTGGTTATCAACATTGCTGCGTTAATCGTTCGTTCGCCCAAAAGGTATGGCTCGTTGATGACCTGAATTTTATCAACTACAGTCGGATTGATTTTCATGATTTGATTGATATCAAAAACAGGGAGGTTGTCTACCAAAATTAGAGGAGACTTGTCATGACTCGATTGCTCTTTATTCAAAATATGAATTTCATAATTGCCATCATTTTTACGAACGCGACCGAAAGGAACAATCTCTGTAATCACTTCCTGCATATTGGGGAGCGCAACAAAATCATCCACCTTAATCGAAATTTCAGACGCTGCTAATGAAAATGGCACTTCCTTTAATAAAGCATTTTCATCAACCGAATTTTTCAAATAATCTCTAGTGATTTGATAATTGACGAGAAGTTCTTCGAGTAGATTCCGATTCGATTCTCCAATGGCGATGGCCGGTTTTGGAGTGGCAGAAAACTCGTCTGCAAAATCGTTATTGATTAATATTTCGGGTTCCGTTCCCGTTTGCGGCTCGACCGAAACAAAAACCTTTTGCACCGCTGTCAAATGATTTAAAGGAAAAACAAAATTGCCTTTTTCATCAGCTTGATAAATATGAATTTGCTGTTTATTATCTCCGATGACGGAAAGATAAACACGCGCATTGGCGATGGCTGCATTTGCAGTTTTATCCTTTATTGTTCCGCTGATACTCACGTCTCTTATCTCTGGCAAATGAGCATCTTTGAGCGGTGCGTATATTTTTGATTTTTCGTTTTTAAAAACGGAATTTTCAGACGCTCCTTTTCTAACCACCGAAACCGTCATATCGGTTTTCACTCCCAAAGAGGGGATATTCAAACTTACTTTTTCGCGCGTTCCGACTTTCTTTTTATTAATAGAAAAATCGAAATCATTTGCAATCGTTTTTGAAACTGTAGAATCAGATTTAACCACTGCACCACTTTCCAATGGCAAATATGGGTTTGCCACCAAAATACTTTTAGTCGTAAATAATTCAGGTTTGAAGTTTCGTTGAAAATGGGTGTAGGCACGTAATTGAAACTGACCACCTTTCACACTTTCTGGAATTTTAAAATTGCCATACGCCATCTCGTTTTTCAATGTGAATTTTCCTTTGGCTACTACTTTATTTTCTTTATACAATTCCAAATACATCACCTGACTTAGCTTCTCACTCATGCCTTCCACATCATAAAAAGCACGAAACCAAATATTCTCACCTGAGAAATA
Source organism: uncultured Saprospiraceae bacterium (assembly GCA_937930815.1). Classification (GTDB taxonomy): domain Bacteria; phylum Bacteroidota; class Bacteroidia; order Chitinophagales; family Saprospiraceae; genus JAGQWW01. The sequence goes on from CALHBQ010000127.1 coordinate 7,162, forward strand.
TATGTCTCTATCTGTCACCAATTCTACCTGCTCGTTAACTTGTGCGAATGATGCAAAAACTAAAAACAGCAATCCAAAAACGAGGTGATATTTAAATGATAATTTCATATTCTTTTTTTGAAAAACTAATCGATTAATTGTCACAAAGGCTGGTGATGTAATTGCTCTGATTCTCACGAATAAATTCGTGGGCTGCTGCTGCCAACTGCAAACTGCCGGCAGCAAACGGAATCACTCCACCCACCAAGATGGTTTAAAAATAGTCCCACCAACTGAACGACAATCAACACACTCATCGAGCGGAACTTCCAGTACACCATTAGGAGATTGAGCCAAGAAAATAGGCCAACTGCTACGCCGTGACCAACGAAGACCTCGAATGTCCCATTGAGCAGCAGCAGGATCCGCATGTTGACAAATCCCATAACTAAAACTGCCTGGAAAAGGATCCACATATATCCGTTTATCAGAAACACCAGCAGCCATAAAATAACCTAAGACCGGTTCATCGGCATTACTCGTATTGGTAATATTTCCACGAATCTGATAGGGCAAACTTGAGTACAACGAACCTTGATTATCATTCTGATCTTGCAAGGCACTCCAAAAATCAAACGCTTCTTTTGATACTGAATATTGTTTCACAAAAAGGCTATATCGAATACTCAATTGACGTGTATCTACTCCAACAAAATTAAGCGGTAATCGCTCCAGAACCGGTTGACTCAAATTACTAATATCGAAAGTGTAGATGTCTTTAATAGGTTCCGTTTTCCAGCAGGTAAAAAAGGAATCTGGCCTTGAAAAAGGAACGATTGCCCCTGAATAAACAAAAGGAATTTCAAAATCCACATTGTATTTATAGGTCGTTTCTAAATCCCATAAAAAGTAATCTGTATCCGTTCCTGTCATGTCCGAATCAACATAAAATTGAAACCCCGCGAGTTCTGGATCTTCCGTCGAAAATTGACTCGATACTTCTTGATACACCTTCTTGATAGGTAGTGGTGCTATTAATTTCTCAGGAGCAGATTTGTAATTTGCGCTACCTGTTGAGATTTTCAATTGGTAAGTATTCCCAACGGTGCCCTGTATGCCGTTAGGATCAGTTTGATAAACGCCATCCTCCACTTCTTTCAAAACTTCAGAATTGCCTTGGTCATCTACGATTTCAATAGTCGCGTCTCTCAACGCCAAAAACTCCGTTTTTCGGATGCTCGATGCTTTTGAAAGGCGCACCTCATATGGGCCAGGAGCAGTCGAAATTCGACCATCCACCACCAACAAATCTTCATACTGATCGATCTCTGCTTCGAACGGTTCGATACAAGAAGAGTAGCACATTAGCAGGAAGCCAAAGGCCATCCATAGTTTAGCACCTAAATATTGAGACGACTTTGAGTTGCACCAATTTTGCTCTTTTCCACTTTTTCTTAAATTATTATCACTATTCATAATGGCCTAATTTGAAGTTATAAGTTGCCGAAATAATCGGCGCACCAAACACAGAAAGTTTATATCCTTGAATCCGATTTGGTTCAGAAACGAAATAAACGGAGTAAGCATTTTTTCTACCGATTGCATTATAAATCGAGAAAATCCATGTTCCGTGTATTCGTTTATTTTTAGCGAGGTTGCCTTCCAGTTTTGCAGAAATATCCATTCTAAAATAATCAGGAATTCTAAATTCGTTTCGCTCAGAATAATGAACGATTCGATTATCTCCCTGAAAATAAGCACCAGCCGGATAGGTTATCGGTCGCCCAGTCGCATAAACCGTATTGAGCGATAAGCTGAATCGACGTGTAAAACTATAAGTCGCTACGACATTGACTGAGTGCGGTTTATCATAATTGGAAGGATATGGATTACCGAAATTGATGCGCTGTTCTGGGTTTTCATTATCAACATGTACCCTTGTTTGGGAGAAGGTATAATTGATCCAACCACTCAATTTTCCAGAAGATTTTTTGAGCATGGTTTCGATTCCGAAAGCATTCAAATCACCTTGTAAGACTTCCCATTCGGGGACACCCGCCACTATCAAATCGGCACCATCACGATACTCTACAAGATTTTTCACTTGTTTGAAATAACCCTCAATCGAGGCCTCATATCGCTTACTTGCCAACTTAGTATAATAACCCGCCGACAACTGATCTCCTCTCATTGGTTCGATGTTCGAATCAATCAATTTCCACTTATCAGTCGGAGAAAGGGAGATCGTATTGGAAAGCAAAAACATATATTGATGTGTCCGATTGAACGAAGCTTTAATTGATTTTCTATCATCAAATTGATATTTCGCTGCCGCTCTAAAATCTAATCCTGAATACGTTTTCGCCACCTGATAATTATTAAAACTAAAAGTATCTATCACCGAAAATTGAGTGCGCGGAACGCCTTCTTCATATGCAAAAACTTCGTCACCACCCAACACATTGAAGATATTATATCGCAAACCTCCATTGACCAATAGATGCGGATTCACGTCCCACTCATCACCAATGTAAACGCCCGATTCGAGTCCGCGTTCTCTACCCAAAACTTGTGGCGTAAAGAAACTTTCGGAATGCAGCGGCGCCAAATCACCTCGATTCAAATCATACAAAACCGAGTTGGCTCCAACTTTAATCGTATGATTATTATTGGGGCGAATAGTGTAATTTGCTTTTACTTCTTGATGTATCACTTCATTGTCTTGACTAAAAGCTGCGACCTCTAATTCGTTGTCCTCAACTCTTGAAATATAGTCGTAATAAACCACATCTAAGTCTAAAGTGTTTTTCTTTTTAATCACTTTTCGATAACCTGCCGAGATACCAATATTTTGATAAGCGAAACGGTTTTTGTTCGCAAAATTTAAATCATCAAAACTATAATATCCGAATACCCGAAACTGACTATTATTTCCTAAATCAAAATTCAATTTGGCCATGCCGTCACCAAATTGAGCAGAACTATTTTTCACATCTTGGTCATTGACCAACCGAAGCATCCAATCCGAATACGTCGAACGAGCACTCACCATGTAACTACTTTTTCCTTTTGCAATCGGCCCTTCTACCAACAATTTACCCGTGATTGGACTGATACCGCCGCGCATCGAAAACTCATTTTTGTTTCCTTGTTTGGCCGTAATATCAAAAACAGAAGAGAGCCTTCCACCAAAATTTATTGGCAGATTACTTTTATAAATAGAAAAATCCTGCGTCCCATCTGAATTGAAAGTCGAGAAGAATCCCAAAAGGTGAGAAGTGTTATATAATGGAATATTATCAATGTAGAAAATGTTCTGATCTGCCGGACTGCCTCTTACATTAAAACCAGCAGAACCCTCCCCTACCGATTGAACACCTGGTAATAAAAGCGCAACTTTCAATATATCGCGCTCTCCCAAAACCGTTGGTATTTCTTTAATCGCTTTGGTTGAAAGTTTTTCAAAACCCATTTGTGAGCCGCGTACCACATCGTTCTTTTCAGAGGTTACGACGACGCCTTCAAGGGTAAACTGCTGAGATTCCATCACCAAATCCAATGTGCCAGAAGATAGTACCTGCAATGTAAATTTGATGGTTTCGTGATTTAGATTTTGAACGGTTAGAGTGTATTTGCCTTTCGGCAAAATCAAACTATAAAAACCGTTTTCGTCACTCGCTGTGCCTTCTCCAGTTTCTTCAATGTATATGGTTGCTCCAATAATCGAAGTTCCATCTTGGTTATCTTTCACAGAACCGTTGACCGTCGATTTTCGCTCACGTAAACCTTTTTGCTGCGTACCGACCACTTGCGTTGTCCCGACATAATCCTTTTTTGTTTTTAAAAAACGATTGTCGTTTCCACTGGCCTCACTACTTTTCGATTTATCTTTTTTGGATTTAAAATAGTTTTCGGGTAGCGACGTAGTGACACTTTTACCTGATTGAATAAAAATATTTCCCTTTCCATCTTCGGATGCGAAAACACCTTTTTTATTCAAATTATCATTCAATACTTGAAGCAAGGTTGCCTCTTCTTTTACTAAAATTTTCACCTCACTCGGAATTTCTTTTTCTACAAAAAAGAATCGAACCAGCAATTCAGTTTCGCATTTTTCGACAAAAGTCGTCCAATCTAAATTGTTATAGGCTGGCGTGACGGAAAGTTCTGTTTGTGCGGAAAGGGACGTGAAAAACAAAGATAAAAGACACACACAAAAGGCTTGGAGCAGAGACTGTCCCCCTTTGGAGGGGGTGGCCGTTAGGTCGGGGGAGGAATTGTCACTAAGTCCACACTTTTCCTCCCCCACCCTAAAGGGTACCCCCTCCGAAGGGGGACAATTAACGCTTTGCCTCGGAAGTAAAATTTCAAATAGATTCTTACTTGAGCCGCTCCAATCGTGGGACGACTTAGAGTCGTGCCACGATGCTACGCTCTCTCCTCTCCCCTCTCTCCTCTCTCCTAAAAAATTATTATCTCTCATTCGGCATATCGGGTTTCGTTGCAAAATTGTGCGATTGATTTCAATTGCTCGTTGGTTGCTTTTTTATATTTGATGGAGCTGCTTTTCATAAATTGCTTTAGCGGTCCTTTTTCATTTTTGAAATATTTTAAAAGCGCACCTTTGTTTTTGAGTTTGGTCAATGTTCCATTTTCTAAAACAAACAAAGATGGGAAACCGGTAAAGAAATAACCATTCGGATATTTGGAGTCATGGACATCGTTGAAAGTTTTGAAATGCTTTTGATAAAATTTGATTTTACCGTTATTCAAAACCTCAAAATAGCCACCAACCTTTTCAGAGCCATCAATAAATTGAGCGTTTAAAAATTTCCGATCTTCAATTTGAAATGAGTCTACCAATTGCTCATTGGCAACAATGTATTGAAACCAAGCCTGCTTAGATGTTACACGCATCAATAAATCATCACTAAAAATATCGTATTTCAATCCAACATCTTCAAAGATTTCTCCTTTAATATAGACAGTACCATCGATCATTTTAGGCAACAAAAAAGGGTCTCCTTTTGCAGTTGGATGAGGTTCTTTGTATTGACGACCGTTCATCAATAAATCATTGACACCATAGGCCAATTCTGCTTTTTCGAGTAGCGTAGTACTTGTCTGGCTCAGACCACAAAAAGCAAGTAAGAGACAAACACTTACGACGCTCCATTTTAACTTTAGAAGTATCATAGAGTAAATCTAAAAGGGTTTTGGGAATTCCAACCTAAATAACTGAAAAATGAATGATGGGAGACGAATTAGGAAAACAGCCGTTTGGTAGGCTTGGTGAGTTGAAGCTAACCTCTTAAGCATCTGGAACTACGATATTACATACCGTAAGAAAAGCTTACAAAAAAGTTTCTACCTGGACTTATCAACTGAGAAGAAGAACTACCACTATGAGGGCCACTCCCACCACTTTGTTGATTGACTTGCTGCACATCTAATAAATTTTTGACACCTGCTGTCAGGCCAATGCGTTTTTTCCAGAAAGTTTTGGTAGTCGTAAAGTCCATCATCGTATAACCATCAACAAATTGCTGACTGGCGATTGGGTTACCTTTATCATCTACATCAGGATAGAATTCGATAAATTTATCATTAACTCGCGTAAAAAAGGAAAGCGTTAGATTGGGTTTTGGGAAATAATATTTCAGTTCACTACTTACTTCATAAGTTGGCGAAAAAGTATCGACCTCCTCAAATGTTTCGCTAGTCGGATTAAAATAACTGATAGCTAAAAGACCAACATTGATCCCAAAATTTTTCACTTGATAATTGGCGCTCAAATTCACTCCTCTTGTTTTAAAAACATCAATATTAAATGAGGTAAAATCTCCTGTACCTAATTTTGGACTTTTCATTCCTCCCTCTTCTTCAAATTCATACAAACCAATTTTATCTTTTATTTGATTGTAGAATCCTTTGATTTTAATGTCGAGGCGATTCTTGTCTTTTCTTTTTGAATAATTAAAACCCAATTGAAAATTATTAGATTTCTCTGCTTCAAGATTCGGATTTCCTTTAATAAAATGATTTACATCAACGAAATCTTGAAATAGTTCCTTTAAATCTGGACTTCGAAAACCTTTGCCAAACGAACCTCTCCCTACCCAATTGTCTGTTAAATCATATTTGATATTCAAAGAAGGAATGAGTGGGGCACTATATCGAGTGTTATAAATAACCCTTAAACCGGGTTCAACAGTCAAATTTTCGATTGGTAAATATTTCACTGTACCGAAAACAGCATAGTCGCCCATTTCTGCAAAACCTGGATCGTTGCCCGTCAAGGTGTCAACAATTCGTTGTCCAAATCCTTGATCATGACGCAAATCAGCACCTACCTGAAAATTTAATTTTCCATCATACTTGCTAGCAAAAATGGACCGCATCATTGCCCCATTAAATTGAGAAGTATCCTGTTGTCCATTTACTACCTCAAGGGAGTTATCATCAAAATTGATTCGGAAAGTGTTTTTTAATCTGTTGAACTGATTGTAAGCAATGGTCGTTTGCGTGTAATAATCATTCAAAACCTCTCCCTTATGCGTCAGTGAGTGGCTAAAGCGAAGCGTGTTGTAGAAATGGTCCCATGAGTAAGGTTTGAACTGAGGGCGGCGTAAATCTCCCAGATTAGTCACTTTTTCATCAAACCATGAAAAAGCATATCTAAAATTTTGGTCGTTAGGCAAAGTATATCGAAGAGCGGCATCCGCATACATTTGTTCTTTCGGATTCCATAAAACGGAACGCGTAGTATCAGATCCAAATCCATCAAAATGGTCATAGCCCCCGTTTGCAGAAAGAAGCAACTGATCAGTCAATCGACTTCCAAATCTGGCTGAATAGCTGTTCTCACCTTTATCTTCTACCTGAGAAGAGAGACCGTATTCAAACCGTTTGAGTTGTGATTTTTTAGTAATCAAATTGATGACTCCACCGAGCGCATCGGTTCCATATTGAACCGACAAAGGACCTTCGACGATTTCTACTCTTTCTACCTGATTTAAGTTAATTTGACTGATATCAAGGTTGCCATCAGGACGGCGACCGATTACTGGTACCCCATCAATCATTATTTTCACATTCTGCCCATCAATACCTCCTAAGCTAATACTACTCCCCAAAATCGCATCTTGTTTTATACGAACACTGGTTTCCATATTCAACAATTGCTCGAGATTATTGGCACCTCTTCGCTGAATCATTTCTTTCTTGATGGTTTTGATTTCTTGCACAGCATTTCTGCTATCGGTAGGGGCATATTGAGCAGTTACAACTACATCTTCAATGTCAATTGACCATTTTATAGAATCAGATTCAGGTAATTGAGCAACTAAAGTGGTTGCAAAAAGAATGGCCCAAAGGCTGATATGTAGTCGTTTGAAAATCATTTATATTAGATACAAATCTAACGCAAGTAGAGGGGTTGGAAGAGCGTTTTGCGTTAAGATTAACATTCATTGCCAAAACAGTGTTTTACTTGACAATGTTTAGTTTTGTAGAAGTTCCTTGGCCAGAAGCCGACATTAAAGTGAGTACATAAGTTCCAGTAGCTAACTGAAGGTTAGAAAGCGAAATCGCATTGAAGCCACCTTGACCTTTTCTATTTTCTTGATAAACAGTCTGCCCTAACATTGAAGTTATGACAACGGTCATTTCCTCGCTTTTATCTAATGAAAAAGTAACCTGCGCTTCTGTTGAAGCTGGATTTGGGAAAACAGCCACATCGCTCATTGCTTCAATTCCACTAGTTGCCCCTGCTACGTTTCCTGCAAATTTTTCAAAAACCATTGTCCCTGTACTTGAGCCTTCGAAGTCTATGAAATGCATTCTCCAGATTTCTCCAGTGGTTAATTTCACATAATAAGTTCGCGTAGGATTAATGGTCCAAACTACATTTTCGATATCAATGTCTTTCCAATCAAAACCAATTGCATCGATATTTGGCAAGTACTTATCGTTGGTTGGTAAACCAGTTGTGTGTGGATCTTCTCCATCAATTTGCGCTACTTCCACTCCAATTCCTGAAAAAACACCACTTACTGAATAATCTAAAAGACCACCTTGGCTATCATCAAGCGGAGTGATGTATCTCGTAAAAAGCAAGTCCCACTTAGCAGGAGCTTTTCGTATTTCTTTATTATTAAAAATAGAATAGTAAACGAAATTGCCATCCGGCGCATTAGCCATATCTACGGTCGCGCTTATTTCTTCCTTTCCATCCAAATTGGCATATTTGAAAGTATAAACAGCACCTTCAAGTGATTCG
>CALHBQ010000128.1 GCA_937930815.1 uncultured Saprospiraceae bacterium
CTATTAACTATTTTAAAGCGGATAAAGTTTCCTTTACCTTCTCAAAGTTCGGTAAATCTCCGGCAGATTCCAAAACTTCTGCGTACTGAATTTTGCCAGTTTTGTCCAAAACGAATGCTGAGCGCTTAGAAACACCTCTCATACCCAAAACAAACTCGTCATAAAGTGCGCCATATGCCTTAGAAACTTCTCTATTGAAGTCAGCAAGCATCGTAAAATTCAAATTTTGCTCTTCTTTAAACTTTTCTAAAGTGAATAACGAATCAACTGAGATGGCTATTATCTCCGCATCCAAATTTTTATAAGTTGCAATATCATCACGCATTGTACATAACTCGGTCGTACAAACTCCAGTGAACGCCAAAGGAAAAAACAAAAGCACGACATTTTTACCTTCGTATTGATTCAAAGAAACTTCTTTTTTCTCTGTTGAGAACAATGTGAAATCTGGAGCTACATCACCAATTTTTACTGACATGGTATTTATATTTTTTCGTTTTAAGAATGGGCGAAAGTAGAAAACAAGTTTGATTTTTCGTTGCTTTGCCGCTGCAATAAATGAGTAAATGAAAAAAGGTTAAAAGGATTAAATATTTTTCCCTGCTTATTGTTCACGAAATCACGCATTTAATCATTTATTCATCCTATCATTTATTCCTTTCATAATGAACCCTATTCGGAAAGCATATCTACAAATTCACGTTGCCATTTTCTTTTGGGGATTCACTGCTATTTTGGGAGATGTGATAAGTCTCAATGCTACCGTATTGGTTTGGTGGCGCGTTTTGATTACTTCAATCAGTTTACTTTTTTTAATAAATGTCGGGGAATTAGTCAGAAGACTTCCACGAAAAATTTTGCTTCAATTTTGCGGCATTGGTGTTTTGATTGCGCTTCATTGGATTACCTTTTTTGGTTCTATAAAATTGGCGAATGCTTCGATTGCGCTCATTTGTATGGCAACGACCAGCTTGTTTACCTCATTTATGGAGCCGATTCTTACCCGCAGGCCGTTCAAGTGGTATGAAGTTGTTTTGAGTTTGTTCATCATCCCAGGTATGTGGCTGATTGTGGACTCCACCGAAGTTTCTATGAAAATGGGTATTTGGGTAGGTTTAACTTCTGCATTTTTGGTGAGTTTGTTTTCGATTTTCACAAAAGAACTGGTACATCACGCCAATTCTTACGAAATCACTTTTATGCAAATTGGCTCAGCATGGCTTTTCATCAGTCTGATTTTGCCTTTCTACCTTTATTACAGTCCAGAAACAATATTCCTCCCTGTCGGAATGGATTGGCCATATTTACTGGTTTTAGCATTGCTTTGCACTACCTTTGCGTACTCGCTTTCGCTAAAAGCATACAATCATTTGAGCGCCTTTGCCATAAATCTTACGGTCAATTTAGAACCAGTTTATGGAATTGCAATGGCTTACTTTTTATTGAATGATGCAGATGAGCTATCTCCAAATTTTTATTGGGGCGTTTTAATCATCATAGCGACAGTGTTTAGTTACCCTCTTTTTAGAAAAATTTTTGAAAAGAAAGTTGAAAGTTAAAGGTTATAAGTTGAAGGTTCCCGCTGCTTTCAACTTCGAACTTTCGACTTCGAACTTTCAACTTTAATACTATGAGTCAAGAAGAAAATATAGGAGATTGGATTTTATATAAAAACAACCAACTCATCGCCGTCAACAAACCTGCTGGCATACCAGTCCAACCAGACAAACAAAAAGATAAATCGCTCAAGGATTTAGTGGAAATTTACTGCAAACACCCGGTGCATGTCATTCATCGTATTGACAGACCAGCGAGTGGTGTGGTGCTTTTCGCAAAAAATAAAAAAGCGGCAGCACATCTGGGAGAACAATTTAAAAGCCGAAAAATAGAAAAGTCATATCTCGCTATCGTAAAAGAAAAACCTGCTAAAAATTCAGATTCGTTGCTTCATTTTTTAGAAAAACATACAAAAGGTAATTTTTCGAAAGCACATAAAGAAGCAGTTAAAGACAGTAAAGAAGCCAAACTCAATTACGAAGTCATTAGCGAAAGCGATAAATACAATTTACTAAAAATCGAGCTGCAAACCGGAAGGCATCATCAAATCCGCTCGCAGTTATCTGCCATCGGCTCCCCTATTAAAGGAGATGTAAAATATGGTTTTAGGCGAGGAAATCGGGATCGTTCCATACATTTGCATGCGTGGAAGATCAATTTCAAACATCCGGTTACGAGGGAGAAGGTTGAGTTGACCGCTCCATTACCAGTGGAAGATTCATTGTGGAAGTTTTTTGATGAGAAGATATGACCCACAATGATTAGAGTGAAAGATGTCCCCCTTTGGAGGGGAAGGAATATTCCACAAAGCAAAAATTCCTCCCCCACCCTTCGGGTACCCCCTCCAAAGGGGGACAGTTTCTACTCAATTCATTATCATGATAAAAAGAAACCAAGTCAGTAATTCTAAAGAAAAAAAAGTAAAAATTGGAAGAACAAAAAAGAACAGACGTCAACACCCTTGGAGAATTTGGACTCATCGAACACCTCACTAAGGGATTCGAGAATAAAAACGAAAGTACCATTTATGGTGTTGGTGATGATGCAGCAGTCATCGCGCGCGACGGTGATATATTGACCGTTGTTTCAACAGATATGCTCATGGAAGGCATTCATTTTGATTTGGCGTACACGCCTTTGAAACACCTTGGCCACAAAGCCATTTCCGTCAATGTATCTGACATTTATGCGATGAATGCAATACCTGAGCAGGTGACTGTTTCCATTGCCATTTCAAATCGATTCTCCGTAGAAGCTTTGGAGGAATTGTATGCAGGAATTCGAGTAGCATGTAAAGATTATAATGTGGATTTGGTTGGTGGTGATACGACTTCTTCTATAAAAGGAATTGCCATCAGCGTTACTGCGATTGGTAAGGTTCATAAAGACAAAATCACTTATCGAAATACTGCAAAACCAGGTGACATCATTTGTATCACAGGTAATGTTGGAGCAGCATATTTAGGGTTACAATTATTGGAAAGAGAGAAACAAATTTTCCTCGAAAATCCAGAAGTTAAACCTGATTTAGATGATCAAAACTACCTCGTTGGCCGTCAATTGAAACCAACTGCTCGTAGAGACATGATCATCCTTTTTGGAAAAAGTAAAATCGTTCCTACCTCAATGATTGATATTTCTGATGGCGTGGCCTCTGAGTTGTTTCATATTTGCAAACAATCAGGTGTTGGAGCTATTTTGGAAGAAAACGGAATGCCACTTCATCCAAAAACAGAGGAGATGGCTTTCAATTTCAAAATGGATCCTGCAACCGTTGCATTAAGTGGCGGAGAGGACTATGAGTTGTTATTTACTATAAAACCAGAAGATTTAGAAATCATCAAATACTTACCAGACATCTATATCTCAGGTGATATTGTTGAAAAAGAGGAAGGCATTAAACTGCATACGAAAGGTGGCAATATCCATGATTTGAAAGCGCAGGGTTGGAAACATTTTGGGAAAGAATAACTATCATGTACGGAGAGGCTGTCTCATAAGACCTAATGTGGGGGATTTTCAAAATCCGTCACATTTATAAGTTATTCATAATCAACAACTTAGAGGAATGCTCGATTTTAAAATTCGAACATATCCAAATTATGAGACAGCTCCTTTTGTAGAAATCTTTACACTAAGATTACTTAACTACATAATCTTCTAAATCGTTTTCATCTTCAGTTTCTATTAGTTCTTCCATGTTATCAGGTTCTTCATTATTTGGAAACCACTCGCCGTTTACTTTTATGTAACAATCATTTCTATGCGGATATTTGGCAATTATTTCTTCAATTGACTTGTAAAACCTTTCTTTAGTCAACCAAATAAAACCTGATTCACCGCATCCGTAGAACTTTTCTTCGTCATTTTCAATATAAGAAACGTAACCACTAATTCTTGAAACAGGCGTTCGCCAATGAATTTCTTTATCTGAAAAAGTAATTAATTCACTAGTTGGATTGTAATCAGTGTGCCATTTACAATTGGAACAATTCAACATAATGAAGTTCATTTTTTTCTCTCTGGATTCTAATATGAACTTCTGTTGATTGTCTGATGCCTCAAATGATAACTTACAAAGTTTACAAGGAATAATTTCATTCATATCTAAAGTGATTTAGTCGAAACCACCTTCCGCAACAAACTCCCAGTCATCGCCGACAAACCACCAACCAAACCACCAATCAAAGCCGTCGTCAAAATCAACCCCATACTTGAAAGTCCTTTAAAAATTTGTCCTAATTGGCTGGAAAGAATGCTCTCATTCTGAGTATCAAGATATCCTGCATACAAACCCCACAAAAGAGCAATTCCTAAAAAACCAGCTAAAAAACTAAAAACAGGTTTGGTTCGAAAAACCAAAGCTGCAACCGCTGCTACTACTCCAATGACCCACCAAGGCAGAAAATTCAATAAAACACCAGAGAGCAAAAACGTTATTAGAAAAAGAAAAAAAGCGTTTTTCATATTATTTAAATTCTTGTTTAAAAAGAATTGGTTGGCGATTATCGTTTACGTTTTTCATAAAGAAAAGCTCGTAGAAATTGCCGTTTGACCAATCCTCAATCGAGTTGTCATAAAATTTACTGGCTGGATTCCCTGATTGACCACCTGGAAAAACGCCCCATGCTTTTGTTTCTTCGCCGAGTTCTACAACCATACGCCACGATGGCCCAGCTGTTTTTTGAATAGCATTGATGGCTTCTTTATAACCTCCTGTTGAAATATTCTTCCTCGAAAAACCAGGCAACTTCGCCATGTGATCAATATCTGTGGCGCGATAGTCCTCCCAAGTATAATCTTTGTCGCCTAATTCAGTTTCGAGGCTTTCAGCCATCCTGATGAAAGCAAAA